>NZ_JBFARL010000211.1:0-13047 GCF_040674655.1 Actinomadura sp. NPDC049753
CGGCGCCGGCCGGGGCGGCGGCGAGCGCGGGGGCCGCCGCGAGCGAGGCGGCCGCGACCGGCACGGTGATCAACGTCAGGGCGCGGCGGACGCCGGCCGGCCCTCGTCGCTGTCCTGGCAAGCTCCCGACGCTCCTCAGTCCCATGGGAGCGCGATCGCTCCCGGCGCGCAGGCGCCCAACGCCCATGACTCCCCCCGAAGACTAGGCGACCTATCCGGCGAAGAGGTACCCGATCGCGAATCCGGCAAGCGCGGGGCGCAGGCGACGGACGTGACGAGAGGGTGCAGCGGTCATATC
Organism: Actinomadura sp. NPDC049753; assembly: GCF_040674655.1. Classification (NCBI taxonomy): domain Bacteria; kingdom Bacillati; phylum Actinomycetota; class Actinomycetes; order Streptosporangiales; family Thermomonosporaceae; genus Actinomadura; species Actinomadura sp. NPDC049753. The sequence continues at coordinate 299 of NZ_JBFARL010000211.1, forward strand.
CCGGTACGTAAGGGGCGGGGCCGATCGGTTACGATCCGTCATGGACGAGACTTTGAGACGGGCTGACGGTATTTTGGACGGACTGACTAGTTCGATCTAGCGGTGCGAACGCCAAGATCATGACCGAAAAGTAGGACGTCCGCCCCCCTTCCGACGGCTCGCATGAGTCAATTGATCCGCAAAGGGCATGGACGCCCGGCAGGGGGCGGGCACGGACGCCATCATGGAACGAACACGTGACCTGGACCGGCGTTTGTCCAGGCTTAGGGACCCGCTGGCTGAATTGCGCCACGTGCCACGCAACGACCTGCAAGGATTGTGGACGGAGGTTGGCCGTGGCCATTGACTTCAACGCATCGCACGGGTCGACGCTCGGCGTCGAGTGGGAGATCCAGCTCGTCGATGCGGAGACCAGGCACCTGCGGCAGGACGCACGCGAGGTGCTCGCAGCCCTGCCTTCGCTCAGCGACGACGGCGACAATCCCCGCGTCCGGCACGAACTGATGGAGTCCACCATCGAGGTGGTGACCGGGATCAGCGACACCGTGGGGGAGGCCAAGGCCGACCTGGCCGGCACTCTCACCGACCTGCGCGCCGCCGCCGACGACCGCGGCCTCGCCCTCGCCTGCACGGGCACCCACCCGATCAGCGACTGGCGGGAGGCGGTGATGGCGCCCATGGGGCGCTACGCCAAGCTGGTCGAGGAGATGCAGTGGCTGGCCCGGCGCATCCAGACGTTCGGCGTTCACGTCCACGTCGGCATCTCCGACGGCGCCAAGGCGATCCCGATCGTCAACGCGCTCTCGTCCTACCTTCCGCACTTCCTCGCGCTCACCGCGTCCAGCCCGTTCTGGAGCGGCAGCGACACCGGCCTCGCGTCCTGCCGGGCGGTCGTGTTCGGCCAGCTGCCCACGGCCGGGCCGCCCCATCTGCTAGACGACTGGGCGGCCTTCGAGGATTACATGGACACGCTGATGCGTTCGGGAACGATAAGGAGCATCAAGGAGGTCTGGTGGGACATCCGGCCGCATCCTGACTTCGGCACCGTCGAGATCAGGATGTTCGACGGGATTCCCACCCTGCGTGAGGTGGGGATGGCCGCCGCTCTGTGCCAGAGCCTCGTCACGCTGTTCGAGCAGCAGCTGGACCGCGGGTACACGCTGCCGCGGCCGGCCGCCTGGGTGGTGCGCGACAACAAGTGGCGCGCCACCAGGTACGGGCTCGACGCCATCGTCATCACCGACGACACGGGGAGCACCGCTCCGCTCCGCGACGACCTGTACGAGCTGATCAGGGAGCTGGAGCCGGTCGCCGACCGGCTCGGCTGCGCCGAGGAGCTCAAGGTCGCCGGCGAGGTGCTGGAGCACGGCGCCCCGTACGAGCGCCAGCGCGCGATCCGCGCCGGCGGAGGGACGCTGGAGAACATCGTCGACGCGGCGATCGCCGAGCTCGCGGAGGACAGGTTCGTCACACTGGGGGAGGTCGCACATGCCGGAGCGTGAGCAGCCGGACGGCGCCGGGAACCCCGCGAACACCGGTCCCGCGAGCACCGATCCCGCGAGCAGACCCGAGAACCGCACCGCATCCACCAACGAGAACATCACCCGGCGGGCGCCGCTAGGCTCCGCCATCGCGCAGGGGGCGCACATGACACATCCGGGACCCGGGGTGATGCCCGGCCTTGAACCACCCGCCGCCCCGGGACACGAGAGTCCCGAGGGCCGGGAGGACCGGGGCGCCGTCTCCGGCGCCGCCGGAGTGAACGGGACGGCCGCCGGCGGGCCCGCACCGCACGACGCCGAGGGCTCGGCGCGGCGGGACGCGTCCGCCGCGGCGACCGGAGCCCCGGTCGTGGCCGGGGTCCCGGCGGTGCTCGGCGGCGCCGTGCTGCAGCCGCAGCTCGACGCGTTCCTCGCCGGGCACGAGGCGGAGCTGATCGCCTTCCGCCGCGACCTGCACATGCACCCCGAGCTCGGCTACTCCGAGCACCGCACGACCCGCAGGCTCGCCGAGCGGCTCCGCGCGGCCGGGCTGGAGCCCGTGATCCTGCCGAAGGGCACCGGGCTGTTCTGCGACATCGGCCCCGCCGACGGCACGACCGTGGCACTGCGGGCCGACATCGACGCGCTCCCGCTCCAGGACGAGAAGGAGGGCGTCGCCTACCGGTCGACCGTCCCCGGCGTCGCGCACGCGTGCGGCCACGACGTGCACACCACGATGGTGCTGGGCGCGGGCCTGTTCCTGGCCCAGCAGGCGGAGGCGGGGCTGCTGCCCGGCCGCGTCCGGCTGCTGTTCCAGCCCGCCGAGGAGACGCCCGGCGGAGCGCTGGACGTGATGGCCGCCGGCGGCATCGCGGGCGTCGACCGCGCGTTCGCGCTGCACTGCGACCCCCGCATCGAGGTCGGCCAGCTCGGGCTGCGCACCGGCCCGATCACCGCGGCCTGCGACAAGGTCTACGTGAAGGTCACCGGGCCCGGCGGGCACACCGCCCGGCCGCACCTGACCGCCGACCTGGTCTACGCGCTCGCCAAGATCGTCACCGAGCTGCCGTCCGCGCTGTCGCGGCGCGTCGACCCGCGCTCCAGCCTGTCGCTGGTGTGGGGCCGCGTCTCGGCCGGGTCCGTCGCCAACGCCATCCCCGACGACGGGATCGCCGAGGGCACCGTCCGCTGCCTGGACGACGAGGCGTGGCACCGGGCCCCGGAGATGATGAAGGCGCTGCTGCAGTCGGTCGCCGCCGCCTACGACGTGGAGGCGTCGCTGGAGTACGTGCGGGGCGTCCCGCCGACCGTGAACGAGGCGGCCAGCGTCCAGATGTTCCGCGACGCCGCCGCCCAGGTCATGGACGAGGACGGCGTCGTGCCGACCCCGCAGAGCCTCGGCGGCGAGGACTTCGGCTGGTACCTGGAGTCGATCCCCGGCGCGCTCGCCCGGCTCGGCGTCCGCACTCCCGGCTCGCCCGGCGAGTACGACCTGCACCGCGGCGACTTCGACGTCGACGAGCGGTGCATCGCCGTCGGCACGAAGGTGCTGAGCGCCACCGCGCTGACCGCGCTGTGGGACGGCGGCCGTCCCGGCGACGCCGAGTCGATCGAGGGCGCCGCGCTGGCCTAGACTCCTCCCGCCGGCCGGGCTTGATCACCAGGGGTAATCACCCGGCCCGTCGCCTTCCGTCCTTTCGGACGTCCGCGCACGAGGGCCTCGCGCGCCGGTCAGCGCCGTCCATGGCGGCGCTGACCTGTGGCGATATGCCTACGCATTGGTAACGGACCTGTTGCGAAACCGTGCAAGCGAGAGGTTTGCCCTCATTCGCGAGGTAGCGTCCTGACGATTTCGGTGACCGGATCTGTCACCGGACCGTGGGTGGGACGGAAGGAGCGCTACCTTGCGCCGTGGACTGAAGATTACGCTCGTCACCGTGACGGGTGCGGCGCTGACGCTCAGCGCTTCCGCGTGCGGTGGCAAGAAGGCCGACAGCGGTGACGACGGCGGCGACGGCAAGAAGACCCTCAAGATCGGTCTGGCCTTCGACATCGGCGGCCGCGGCGACCAGTCCTTCAACGACTCGGCCGCCGCGGGCCTCGACAAGGCCAAGAAGGACCTGGACGTCAAGACCGAGGAGATCTCCGCCAAGCCGGACGAGCCGGACTCCGACAAGGAGTCGCGCCTGCGGCTGCTGGCCAACAAGGGCTACAACCCGGTCATCGGCGTCGGCTTCGCCTACACGGCCTCGATCAACAAGGTCGCCAAGGACTTCCCGAACACCAAGTTCCTCGTCGTCGACGCCGACCAGTGCAAGGTCGAGGGCGCCAACGTCAGCGGCGCCTGCTTCTCCGAGGAGCAGGGCTCCTACCTGGTCGGCGCCGCGGCCGCGCTGAAGTCCAAGACCGGCACGATCGGGTTCATCGGCGGCGTCAACGTCCCGCTGATCAACAAGTTCTTCGCCGGGTACCAGGCGGGCGCGAAGAAGGCCAAGCCGGGCATCAAGGTGCTGCCCGCCAAGTACCTCACCCAGCCCCCGAACTTCAACGGCTTCAAGGACGCCGGCCTCGGCAACGAGGCGGCCAAGGGCCAGCTCGACCAGAACGCCGACGTGATCTACCACGCGGCGGGCGGCGCGGGCATCGGCGTCATCAAGACCGTCGGCGCGGCCAAGAAGTGGGCGATCGGCGTCGACTCCGACCAGTACAACCAGCCCGCGGTCGCCGGGGTGAAGGCCCAGATCCTGACGTCCATGGAGAAGCACGTGGACGTCGCGGTCTACGACTTCGTCGAGAGCGTCGCCAAGGGCACCTTCAAGGCCGGCACCAAGCAGTACAACCTGAGCAACGACGGCATCGGCTACGCCACCTCCGGCGGCAACGTCGACGACATCAAGGCCAAGCTGGACGAGCTGAAGGCCGACATCGTCAGCGGCAAGATCACGGTCCCGACCAAGGCCTGACGCCGCGGCCGGGACGCGGGAGCACGCTCCCGCGCGGCGACGTGCCGGCCGGTCCCGCCGGCCGACGGCTCGCACCGGGCGCCATCTCGTGGTGGCGCCCGGTGCGGCGGCACGTTTCCCCGTCCAGGACCTCTCTCACGTTCTAGGCAGGAGGAGGGGCACTCGTGCCTGACCAGGTGCCGGCCGTGCGGCTGACATCGATCACCAAGCGGTTCCCCGGAGTGGTGGCCAACCGCGACATCAACCTCACCATCGAGCGCGGCGAGGTGCACGCGCTCTGCGGTGAGAACGGCGCCGGCAAGTCCACGCTGATGAAGATCCTTTACGGGATGCAGCGGCCGGACGAGGGCACCGTCGAGGTCGACGGCGAGCAGGCGGCCTTCCGGACGCCGGCCGACGCGATCGCCCGCGGCATCGGCATGGTGCACCAGCACTTCAAGCTGGCCGACAACCTCACCGTCCTGGAGAACGTGATCCTCGGCGCCGAGCCCCGCGCCAGGGGCCGGCGGCGCGGCCGGATCGACTTCGCCGCCGCGCGCGCCAAGATCAAGGAGATGTCGCAGGCGTACGGGCTGCGCGTCGACCCCGACGTGCTGGTCGAGACGCTCGGCGTCGGCGAGCGCCAGCGCGTGGAGATCCTCAAGGTGCTCTACCGCGGCGCCCGCGTGCTCATCCTGGACGAGCCGACCGCGGTGCTCGTCCCGCAGGAGGTCGAGGAGCTGTTCGGCAACCTGCGCGAGCTGCGCGCCGAGGGGCTGACCGTGCTGTTCATCTCCCACAAGCTGGACGAGGTGCTGACCGTCGCCGACACGATCTCGGTGATCCGGCGCGGCACGACGGTCGCGACCCGGCTCGACCCGCGGGAGGTGACGTCCCGGCGGCTGGCCGAGCTGATGGTCGGATCCGAGCTGCCCACCCCGGAGCTGCGCGAGTCGACCGTCACCGAGGACGTCCAGCTGGACGTGGCCGGGCTCACCGTGCTGACCCCCGAGGGCCGTCCCGTGGTGGACGGCGTGTCGCTGCGCATCCGCCGCGGTGAGATCGTCGGGCTGGCCGGGGTCGAGGGCAACGGGCAGACCGAGCTCATCGAAGCGATCATGGGGATCCGCGGCGCCGACGCGGGGACCATCGGCTACGGCGGCGAGGACATCACCTCGTGGGCGACGCGGCGGCGCCGCGAGGCCGGCATCGCCTACATCCCCGAGGACCGGCACCGGCACGGGCTCATCCTGGAGGGGACCCTCTGGGAGAACCGCATGCTGGGCCACCAGACCCGGCGCCCGAACGTGCGCGGCCCGTGGGTCGACCGGCGCGGCGCCCGCCGCGACACCACCCGGATCGTCCAGGCCTACGACGTGCGGACGCCGGGGATCGACGTGCCGGCCGCCGCGCTGTCGGGCGGCAACCAGCAGAAGCTCATCGTCGGGCGGGAGATGTCCGGCGACCCGCGGCTTCTGATCGCGGCGCATCCGACGCGCGGCATCGACGTCGGCGCCCAGGCCGCCATCTGGGAGTACCTGCGGCAGGCCCGCGCGGACGGGCTGGCCGTCCTGCTGATCAGCGCCGATCTTGAGGAACTCATCGGTATGTCCGACACCCTGCACGTGATCCTGCGGGGACGGCTGGTCGCGGAGGTCGATCCGCGGACCGTCACCCCCGAGGAGCTCGGCTCCGCCATGACCGGCGCCGGAGCGCCCGCATGAGCGACGAGCGCAAGGACCTGAACCCGGCGGGCGAGGAGCCCGCGGACGGCGGGGAGCCGGCGGGCGCGACGCCCCCGGCCGGCGTCCCCGCGCCGCGTCCGGGCGAGAGCCCCGAGCCCGGGGGGCCGCCCGCGAAGGCGTCCGGTCCGGTGGAGCCGGAGACGGTGCCGGCGTGGAAGGCGATGCTGCGCGGCCTCGGCCCGCGGGGTCTCGGCCTGAAGATCGGCGCGCCGGTGCTGGCGCTGCTGATCTCCCTCGGCATCACGATGATCCTGCTGCGGGTCACCGGCGCCGACCCGGTCAGCTCGATCCAGAGCATGATCGACTACGGCACGACCGACAACTCGATCGTCGACATCATCAACCGCGCCACCCGCTACTACCTGTCGGCCGTGGCCGTGGCCATCGGGTTCCGGATGGCGCTGCTGAACATCGGCGTGGACGGCCAGTACCGGATCGCCGCGTTCCTCGCCGCCGCGCTCGGCGGCGCGCTGGCGCTGCCCGCCCCCCTCGGCCAGATGCTGACGATCGTCGCGGCGATGGTGGTCGGCGGGCTGTGGGCGGCGATCGCGGGCGTGCTGAAGGTGACCCGCGGGGTCAGCGAGGTGCTGTCCACGATCATGCTGAACGCGATCGCGACCGGCCTGATCGCCTACCTGCTGAACGACAAGCGGCTCGCCGAGGTGCGGCCGGGCAGCAACAACGTCGCGACGCCGCAGATCCCCGAGTCGGGACGGGTCGGCGGCCTGAACGGCTTCCTGTCCTCGATCGGCATCGACCTGCCGGGCGACGTGTACGGGCTGCTGCCGCTGGCGATCCTGGTCGGCGTCGTGTTCTGGGTCGTCATCAACCGCACGCGGTTCGGGTTCGACCTGAAGGTGTCGGGGCTGTCGCCGTCGGCGGCGCAGGCCAGCGGCGTCAACGCCCGCCGCATGATCGTCTACACGATGGTCGCGTCCGGCGTGGTGGCGGGCCTGATCGGCATGCCGGAGCTGCTCGGCGCGTCCTACGAGTACTCGCTGAACTTCCCGGCCGGCCTCGGCTTCACCGGCATCACGGTCGCGCTGCTCGGCCGCAACCATCCGGCCGGCATCGCGCTGGCCGCGCTGCTGTTCGCGTTCCTCGACCAGACGTCCGACGTCCTCCAGGAGGTCGACGTCCCGAAGGAGATCGTCGGAGTCATGCAGGGCGTGGTCGTGCTGACCGTCGTCATCGTGTACGAGCTCGTCCGGCGCTGGGAGATCCGGCTGCAGCAGCGGGCCGTCGCCGCCGAGCTGGCCACCGGCCACGACCTGGCCCGCGAGGCCGCTGGGAGCGCCTCATGAGCACCGCCACCGAGACGGCCCCGGCCCGGAAGGCCGCGGGCGGCGCGCGCCGGCTGCGCTGGCCGCACTACCTGATCATCGCGTCGGGCCTGCTGGTGCTGCTGTCGCTGGTCCGGGTGATCGACGACGCCGACCCGGTGACCTCCAGCGGGACGGTCAGCGCCGCGCTGCGCCTCGCCGTGCCGATCTTCCTGGCCGGGCTCGGCGGCCTGTGGTCCGAGCGGTCCGGCGTGATCAACATCGGCCTCGAGGGCATGATGATCCTCGGCACCTGGACGGGCGCCTGGGCCGGCTACCAGTGGGGCCCGTGGATCGGCGTCCTCGCCGGGATCATCGGCGGCGCGCTCGGCGGGCTCCTGCACGCCGTCGCGACCGTGTCGTTCGGCGTCGACCACATCGTGTCCGGCGTCGCGATCAACATCCTCGGGCTGGGGCTCACCCAGTTCCTCGCCGGGCTGATCTTCGACAAGGGGGAGGCGAAGGCGCTCGGCGGCGGCCCCCGGCAGTCGCCCCCCGTCGATCCGGTGCAGACGCTGACGCTGCCGGTGCTGTCCGGCGGCAAGGTCGGCGACTGGCAGAGCCCGGACTGGCTCGGCTCGCTGGAGAAGCACCACTGGTTCCTGGTGTCGGACATCGCGGGCATCGTGCGCGGCCTGACCAGCGACATGTCGCTGCTGACGCTGGTGGCGCTGCTGCTCGTCCCGGCCAGCTTCTTCGTGCTGTGGCGGACGGCGTTCGGGCTGCGGATCCGTTCGTGCGGCGAGGACCCGTACGCGGCGGAGTCGCTCGGCGTGCAGGTCTACCGCATGAAGTACGCGGCCGTCATGATCTCGGGCGGTTTCGCGGGCCTGGCGGGCGCGTTCCTCGTGACCGTCGCCGCGCCGTTCTACCAGGACGGCCAGACCAACGGGCGCGGGTTCATCGGCCTCGCCGCCATGATCTTCGGCAACTGGCGTCCGGGCGGCCTCGCCGCGGGCTCGCTGCTGTTCGGCTACACCGACGCGATGAACGTGCGCGGCGGCGGCCAGTCGGTGCACGCGCTGCTGCTGTTCGTGGCGATCCTGCTGATCGGCGTCGCGGTCTGGCAGGGCGTGCGCGCGAACCGGCTGCTCCCGCAGGCGGCGCTGGACGTGGCGCACCGCCGCGACATGCGCGCCGCCGTCGTCGGCTCCGTGCTGTCCCTGGTCGCGGCCGCCGCGCTGCTCACGTGGTTCCTGCTGAGCGACCTCGTCCCCGGCGAGCTGGTCTCCTTCACGCCGCACCTGACGACGCTGCTCGTCCTGGCCCTGGCCAGCCAACGCCTCCGCATGCCCGCCGCCAACGGGCTCCGCTACAGGCGTGGTGAGGCGCGCTGACCGACGGCCGGAGCGCAGCGGAGGACGTCGGTCAGCTGCTGTTGTCGGGGGTTTGGGGGCCGTCCCCCGAGGGGGTGTTGGTCCGACGGCCGGAGCGCAGCGGAGGACGTCGGTCAGCTGCCCTTGTCGGGGGTTTGGGGGGTCGTCCCCCCAGAAAGGTAGGGCTCATGGAGATCGATTGGCCTGTTCTGCGCGCTGCGGCGCGGGAGGCTATGGAACGTGCCTACTGCCCGTACTCCGGGTTTCCGGTCGGGGCCGCCGCGCTGGTGGACGACGGCCGGGTGATCACCGGGTGCAACGTGGAGAACGCCTCGTACGGCGTCGGGCTGTGCGCGGAGTGCGCGGTCGTGTCGGCGCTGCACGGGCCCGGAAAGTCCGAGCGGCCCCGGCTGGTCGCCATGGCGGTGGTCGACCGGCACGGTGATCCGCTGATGCCGTGCGGCCGCTGCCGGCAGCTGCTGTGGGAGCACGGCGGCGCCCCGATGCTGCTGGAGACGACGCGCGGCATCCTGCCCATGTCGGACGTCCTACCGGACGCGTTCGGTCCCGACGATCTCGTGGACCGGGCCTGACCGACGCACCCTGGCCGGCACACCCTGGCCGGCACTGTTTCACCTTTGAGAGGATTTCGTGGACGCCACCGATGTCATCCGTGCCAAGCGGGATGGGGGGACGCTGACCCCCGAGCAGATCGACTGGGCGGTGGACGCCTACACGCGGGGCGTGATCGCCGAAGAGCAGATGTCGGCGCTGGCGATGGCGATCCTGCTGAACGGCATGTCGCGGGCCGAGGTGGCCCGGTGGACCGAGGCGATGATCCGGTCCGGGGAGCGGATGGACTGGTCGGCGCTGGACCGTCCGACCACCGACAAGCACTCCACCGGCGGGGTCGGCGACAAGATCACCCTGCCGCTGGCGCCGCTGGTGGCGGCGTGCGGGGCGGCGGTCCCGCAGCTGTCGGGGCGCGGTCTCGGGCACACCGGCGGGACGCTCGACAAGCTGGAGTCGATTCCGGGCTGGCGGGCGTCGCTGTCGAACGCCGAGATGCTGGACGTGCTGCGCTCGGCGGGCGCGGTCATCTGCGCGGCGGGCAGCGGCCTCGCGCCCGCCGACCGCAAGCTCTACGCGCTGCGGGACGTGACCGGCACGGTGGAGTCGATCCCGCTGATCGCCTCCTCGATCATGTCGAAGAAGATCGCCGAGGGCACGGGCGCGCTGGTGCTGGACGTCAAGGTCGGCTCGGGAGCGTTCATGAAGACGGCGGACCGGGCCCGCGAGCTGGCCGAGACGATGGTCGCGATCGGCGCCGACCACGGGCTGCGCACGGTCGCGCTGCTGACCGCGATGGACCGTCCGCTCGGCAACGCGGTCGGCAACGCCGTCGAGGTGGCCGAGTCGGTGGAGGTGCTCGCCGGGGGAGGCCCGTCCGACGTGGTCGAGCTGACCCTGACGCTGGCGCGGGAGATGCTCGCCGCCGCCGGGATCTCCGGGAGGGACCCGGAGGACGCGCTGAAGGACGGCTCCGCCATGGACGCCTGGCGCCGCATGATCACCGCGCAGGGCGGCGACCCGGACGCGCCGCTGCCGGCCGCCCGCGAGACCCATGTGGTCACCGCCCCGTCCTCGGGCGTGCTGACCAGGCTGGACGCCTACGGGGTGGGCGTCGCGGCGTGGCGTCTGGGCGCCGGCCGGGCCCGCAAGGAGGACCCGGTCTCGTTCGGCGCGGGCGTGATCTGCCATGCCAAGCCGGGCGACACGGTCGAGGCGGGCCGGCCGCTGCTGACGCTGCACGCCGACGACGAGGCCAGGTTCGGTCGCGCGCTGGAGGCCCTGGACGGCGCCTTCGACATCGAGGCAGGCGGCACCGTGCCCGCGCTCCCCCTGGTCATCGACCGGATCGCGTGAACAAGCCGGTTTGTTAAGAATCACCGTTGACGGGCGTTGTGTCCGCTCTGGAAGCTGATCAGGTTTCTCTCAGCAGCCAAGGAGCGGACGTTGCGACTCTCACTCCTACCCGCCGCGGCGCTCGCGGGCGCGGTCGGCCTCGCGGCCGGCACGGTGCCCGCGTACGCCGACGCGGGACGTCCTCACATCGTGGTGAAGGACGGCAAGACGCAGCCCACGTTCTCGTTCAAGGACGCCATCCGCGAGAAGGTGTTCGTCGAGACGACCGTGGACAGCGACCACGACGGCAAGCGCGACCGCGTGTCCGTCTACATCACCCGCCCCAAGGAGACGGGCGGCGGCCTGAAGGTCGCCTCGATCCTTGAGGGCAGCCCCTATTACGCGGGGCTCCAGGACCCGCCGTACCACCCGGCCGACGTCACCGACTACCCGCGCCTCGCGCCGTGGACGCCGCCGCCCGGTCCGCCCGGACCGACGAGCTACTCGCGCGTCTACTACGACAACTACTTCGTCTCCCGCGGCTACGCCGTCCTCGCGGCCGACACCCTCGGCACGGGCGACTCCGACGGCTGCCCGACCGCCGTCGGACCGAACGAGGCGCAGGGCATGAAGTCGGTCATCGAGTGGCTCACCGGCAAGGCCACCGCGTACGACGCCCAGGGCAACCAGATCCGCGCGGGGTGGTCGACCGGGAACGTCGCCATGGCCGGCAAGTCCTACGACGGCACGCTGCCCCTGGCGGCCGCCGCGACCCGGGTGTCCGGCCTCAAGACGGTCGTGTCCATCTCCGGCGTGTCCAACTGGTACGACGAGTACCGCGCCAACGGCGGCGTCGTCGCACCGGACGGCTGGGAGGGCGAGGACCTCGACCTGCACGCCAAGGCCGTCCTGACCCGGCGCGACCCTGAGGTCTGCGCGCCCGTCATGCACGACCTCGAAAAGAAGATGGACCGGGTCACCGGCGACTACAACCGGACCTGGGACGAGCGGAACTTCGCCAAGTCCGCGCCCCACTTCAAGGCCAGCGTGTTCATGACCAGCGGCCTCGCCGACTGGAACGTCAAGCCGATCCAGATGTCCCTGCTGTGGGACGGCCTGAAGAAGGCGGGCGTCGACCGCAAGTTGTGGATCCACCAGGCCGCGCACGACGAGCCTCTGGACGTCCGCCAGAGCGTGTGGCTCGAATCCCTGAACCTCTGGTTCGCGCATGAGCTCTACAACGTCCGCAACGACATCATGCGCCAGCCCAAGGTCGACCTGGAGCGCACCCCCGGGCAGTGGGAGACGCACAAGGACTGGCCGGAGGCCTCGGCCCGCCCCGTGCCGCTCGGCCTGTCGGCCAAGGGCCTCGGCGAGCGCGGCGCCGGCACCCAGCAGCTGGTGGACGACCCGTCCCGCAAGGCCGAGGAGCTGGCCGCGAACCCGGACGCGGCGGACCCGAACCGCCTGGTCTACCTCACGCCGAAGCTGACCAAGGCCGTGCGGCTCAGCGGCACGGCGCGGATCAAGCTGCGCGCCTCCGTCGACGGCCGCTCGCCGTACCTGTCGGCCCTCCTGGTCGACTACGGCTCCGACGAGCGCGTCTCCGGCTTCGCCCCGACGTCCGACCGGTGGTGCTACGGCGACTCGATCCCCGGCGACGAGGGCTGCCGGACCGTCCGGAAGTACACCACCGCCGTCAGCCCGTTCAAGATCGTGACGCGCGGCTGGACGGACGTGCGCAACCGCGAGTCGATCTGGCGCAGCACCCCGGTGAAGCCCGGCAAGGACTACACGTTCAGCTGGCCCATGCAGCCGTACGACTACGTCTTCAAGCCCGGCCACCGGATCGGCCTCATGGTGCTGGCCACCGACCACGCCTACACGCTCCGCTACCCGGCGGGCACGAAGGTCAAGGTCGACCTGCATGGCAGCACCCTGACCCTGCCCCTCACCAGCGGCTGACCCGGCAGGGCACCGTCCCGCGCCTTCCTTGGGTCCGGCCGTGGGGGGCGCCGCGCCGCACACGGCGTGTGGG
>NZ_JBFARL010000212.1:0-13047 GCF_040674655.1 Actinomadura sp. NPDC049753
GGCGCTGCCGCCCTCGCACGTTTTTTGGGGGCGGGCGGCCCCCCCAAGGCGCCGACCGCCCAAAAAACACAATAAATACAGCAGGCACCTCTCCGGATGAGGTGCCTGCTGTGCGGGGTACGGACGAACCGGGCCTCGCGGTCCGGGTCAAGGCTTCGTCCGTTTCCCGTGTCAAGGAGGGGTGTCAGGCGCGGGCGATCACTTCCGTTTCTGGCTCGGGGACGGGACGGGACGGCCGAAGCCGGCGCGGGGTCATGCCAAGGGCGGCGATCGCTGCGATCACCATGAACGCGCCGACCATCAGCCAGGCGTGGACGTAGGCGGTGTGGGCGTCCGGGTAGCCGTGCGGGGTGCCGAGGACGGCGACGGCGAGGCTCACGCCGAGCACCGCGCCGATCTGCCGGCTCATGTTCACCACGGCGCTGCCCGTGGCGTAGCGGTGGGGCGGCAGCTCGACCGCGGCGGCGGACAGGATGGTGGGCAGGGCGAGCCCGACCCCGGTCCCGCCGACGAGCCAGCCCGGCAGCATCTCGGCGGCGTAGGCGGGCGCCGGGCCCAGGCTCATCGCGATCAGGACGACGCCGAACGCGCACAGCATGCACCCGACCGCAGTGATCAGCCCGACCGGGACGCGCGCGGAGAGGCGTCCGGCGACGAGCGCCATCACGGGGACCATCAGGGGGCCGGGCGCGACGGCGAGCCCGGTGCGGATGGGCGAGTAGTGCCAGACCTGCTGCATCCACAGCACGCCGAGCAGCAGGTTGGCGGCGAACGCGACGGTGAACAGCAGCACCGCGGCGTTGGACCAGAAGAACGTGCGGACGGCCAGCAGCGCGGGCTCGATCACCGGCGCGGGGTGGCGCAGGGAGCGCAGCCAGAACCAGGCGAGGCCGAGCAGCGCGGCGGCGATCACGAGGACCGTCCGCTCCGCCGGCCAGTCGTTGATCTTCACCACGCCGAGGGCCAGCAGCGCGATCGCCGCGGTCGCCACGGCGGTCCCGAGCAGGTCGGGGACGCGGGCCGTCACGCCCTCGCGCGAGTCGGGCACGAGGCGGGCGGCGAGCAGCACCGCCGCGATCCCGATGGGGACGTTGACCTCGAACACCCAGCGCCAGGAGGCGTCCACCAGGACGCCGCCGACCGCCGGCCCGGCCGCGGCGGCGATCGCCGAGGCCGCCGACCAGATCCGCACCGCGCCGCCGCGCCGCTCCGCCGGGAACGCCGACAGGAGCAGCCCGAGGCTGGTGGGGATGAGCGCCGCGGCGCCCGCGGCCTGCACGACGCGGAAGGCGACGAGCCACCACAGCGACGGGGCGGCGGCGCACGCCTGGGAGGCGAGGGTGAAGACGGTCAGGCCGAGCAGGAGGCCGGCCTTGCGGCCGTAGCGGTCGGCGAGCCGGCCGAGCGGCACCAGCAGGGCGGCGAACACGATCGCGTATCCGTTGAGCACCCATGACAGGTCGGCCATCGACTCCCCGGCGAAGTCGCGGCCGATGTCGGTGAACGCCACGTTGACGATGAACAGGTCGAGGCCCGCCATGAAGGAGGCGACGGAGAGCACCGCGAGCACCGGACCCCTGCGGACCCGGCCCGCGCCGCGCACCTGACTTTGTTCCACCATAGTCAGGGAGGCTAGCGAGCCCCCTGACTTTGGTCAAGCAAAGTCAGCAGGTTTATAGTGGAAGGGTGACAATCTCACTGGAAGGGCACTTCGCCGACCGTGACGCCTGGTCGATGCAGAACTGCCCGGTCGCGAGGACGCTCGCCGCGCTCGGCCCGCCGTCGGCGGTGCTGGTGCTCAGCGAGGCCTTCTTCGGGACGAACCGATTCGGCGACTTCGTGCGCAACCTCGGCATGACCGAGTCGGCCGTCACCGCGCGGCTGCGCCACCTCGTCGACGCCGGCCTGCTCACCAGGGAGCCCTACCAGGAGCCGGGGCAGCGCACGCGGTACGAGTACCACCTGACGAAGATGGGCCTGGACCTCGCGCCCACCCTCGTCAGCCTCATGGAGTGGGGCGAGACCTACCTTCCCCACGAGGAGGGCCGCCAGGTCATGCTGACGCACGCCCGGTGCGGCGAGCGCGTGACGGCGCAGGTCAGATGCGCGGACGGCCACGACGTCGCCGTGGACGAGATCGTCATGGGCCCGCCGGGCGCGGCGGACGAGGACCAGGGGAACGGCGGGGGCGAGCCCGGCGGATCCGGGGGGTGACGCGCGGCCGCGGGCGGTCAGGCGTGCCGGGTGCCGCCCGCGAGCCGCAGCGCGTGCTCGACCAGCGAGACGAGCACCTGCTTCGCCGACACCGTCCGGCGCGCGTCGCACAACAGGACGGGCACGTGGGGGTCGATGTCCAGGGCCGTCCGGATCTCGGGCGCCTCGTAGCGGTCGGCGTCGTCGAAGCAGTTGACGGCGACGACGAACGGCGTGCCCTTGCGCTCGAAGTAGTCGATCGAGGCGAAGCTCGCCATGAGCCGCCGCGTGTCGGCGAGCACGACCGCGCCGAGCGCGCCGCGCGACAGCTCGTTCCACATGAACCAGAACCGCTCCTGGCCGGGCGTCCCGAACAGGTAGATGGCGACGCCGTCGCGCAAGGTGATGCGGCCGAAGTCCATCGCCACGGTCGTGGTGGTCTTGGCGGCCACGCCGTCGAGGTCGTCGACGCCGACGCTCACGTCGGTCAGCGCCTCCTCGGTGCGCAGCGGGCGGATCTCGCTGACCGCGCCGACCAGGGTCGTCTTCCCGACGCCGAACCCTCCGGCGACGAGGATCTTCAGCGCGACGCGCGGACCGTCCGCCCGGTCGTCGGGCTCGTCCGGTTCCGCGGTGGCGGGGGGCGGGGCGTCAGAGCGCGCGGAGTTCATCGAGCACCCTCCTGAGCAGGTTCGGGTCGTTGTGCGGCTGGAGCGCGGTCGCCGGGCCGAACGGCCCGGACGGCGACGGCGCCGGTGACCATCGCTGGACTTCCAGGAGGCCGGAGTCGAGCAGGTCGCCGGCCAGCACCCGGATCACGCCGAAGGGCAGGTTCAGGTCCGAGGCGAGGTCGGCGAGGGCGTGCGGGCGCCGGCACAGCGCCAGCAGCCTGCGCTGCTGGCGCGAGAGCCGGCCGGGCTCGGGCGGCGGCCGCCCGGTCGCGACGAGGATCGCCACGATGTCGAGCGGCTCGCCGCTCGGCCGGGTGCGGCCGCGCGTCACCGCGTAGGGGCGGACGATCGGCCCGGCGGCGGCGTCGAGCCACCGTTCCCTGCCGGGACCCCGGGGAGCACCGGGCCCGTCACTGGGGTCCATGGCGGGTCACCGGTGTCCGGGCCCGGGCGCGCCCTGCCTGAGTCCGGTGGACAGCTGCCTGCCGACCCTCTTGACCAGCATCGTCATCTCGTAGGCGACGAGGCCGGCGTTGGCTCCGACCTCGCTGAGCAGCGCGAGGCAGCTGTTGGCTCCGGCCGGGACGACGAAGAACAGGCCCTTGTCCATCTCGACGAGCGTCTGCCGGATCTCGCCGGAGTCCAGTTGCGGACGCGCCCCGACGGCGAGGCTGTGGAACCCGGCGGCGAGGGCCGCCAGGTACTCGGAGTCCTCGCGCCCGACGCCCCGCGACATGCCCATGACGAGCCCGTCCCGGGACAGCACGACCACCTTCCGGATCTGCGGGACCCGGTCGACCAGGTCGTCGAGGAGGAAGTTCAGCTCGGCGGCCACTCCCTGATAGGTCATGATCTTCCCTCCATGCCGTCCGCGGGTCCTTCGGGCGCCTCGTCCTCGTCCCGGCCGCGCAGCCAGCCCGCCTGCAGCGACGCGAACAGGTCCCGGGACGCCTCCGCCGACCGTTCCTCCCAGGCGGCGATGGCGTCGCCGGTGGCGGCGGGGTCTTCTCCGTACGGGCCGGGCTCCTCGTAGGAGCCGGTGTCTTCGTAGGCGCCGGCTTCGCGCAGCTGGGGCGCCAGGCTCCCGCCGCGCACCCGGCGCGGCAGCGGGGCCCGCCCGCCGCCGGCCGTCCCCGGGTCTCCGAACGGCGCTCCGAACGAGGTCTCGCCGAACGACGCGGGCGCCGCGTACTGACCGGTGCCTCCGCCGTAGGAACCGCCGCCGTAGGCGGGGCGGGGACCCGCGGCCTGGAACGGACGCGTGGCGTCGGTCGGCGGCGGACCGTGCGGCGGTGGGGTCCCGAACGACGTCGGGGTCTGGTCACCGTCGTTCAACCCCACCGCCGCGTTCTGGTCCGGTTTCTCCTCGCTCTTCCACTGGGGGAGGGACACCGGCGTCTCTGGCGGCACCGCTTCACCGGCCGGCCCCGGGGCATGCGGCGCCCTGCCGTTGGGCACCGGGCCGTCGGGCATCGGATGGCCGGACGCCGCCCTGTTGGGCGCCGTGTCGGTCGACGCCGGGTCCTGGGGAGGGGCGATGTCGTACACCGGCGCGTTGAGCGTCGCGGTGGACGACGGCGTCGGAGGCGTGGGCCACGCGCGCATCGACCCGTTCGCCGCCGACGCGCCCCGCTGCTGGACGGGGCCGGCCTGGACGGCGCCGTCCTCGTCCTCGGGCTGGTCGGCGTCCACGATCAGCTGGCGCGGGATCAGGACGACGGCGCTGACGCCCCCGTACAGGGACGGCTGCAGCGCGACCTTGATGCCGTGCCGGCCGGCGAGCCGGCCGACGACGAACAGCCCGAGCCGGTCGGTGACGGCCAGGTCGAACTCGGGCGGCTGCGCCAGCCGCAGGTTCAGCGCGTCCAGCTCGGACTGGTCGAGCCCGATGCCGCGGTCGATGATGTCGACGGCGAACCCGTTGGCGCCCATCTCGCCGCGGACGAGCACCTCGGTGGGGGCGGGCGAGAACACCGTGGCGTTCTCGATCAGCTCGGCGAGCAGGTGGATGATGTCGGCGACGGCCTCGCCGATCACCGCGGCCTGCCCGGACACCACGACGATCTCGACCCGCGTGTAGTCCTCGACCTCGGCGACCGCGGCGCGCAGCACGTCCTCGACGTGCACCGGCCGGCTCCAGCCCCGTCCCGGGGACGTCCCGGACAGGATGACCAGGCCCTCGGCGTGGCGGCGCATGCGGGTGGTGAGGTGGTCGAGGCGGAACAGGTCCTCCAGGACCTTCGGGTCGGAGGCGTCGCGCTCCATCTCGTCCAGCATCCGCAGCTGGCGGTGCAGCAGCGACTGGCTGCGCCACGCGACGTTGAGGAACACGCGGCTGATGCCCTGCCGCAGGTAGGACTCCCGCACGGCGGTCTCGATCGCGGTGTGCTGCACCTTGGTGAAGGCGTCGCCGACGCGCGCGACCTCCCGGGATCTGCCGATGACGAGCGGCGGCGCCTCGGCGTCCACGTCCACCTCCTCGCCGCGCCGTAGCCGGGCGACGACGGCGGGCAGCCGGTCCTCGGCGAGCTTGAGCGCGGCGCGCTGCAGCCCGCGCAGCTCCCGCGACAGGCTGCGCGCGGCCAGCAGCGACAGCACGATCGAGGCGACCACCGCGAGCAGCCCGAACCCGCCCGCCAGGACGAGCCGCATGATGATCCGCTCACCGATCGGCTTGGCCATCTCGTTGAGCGCGAGGCTCGCCTCGGTGACCTTCTGCGCCCACGCCTGCGACAGCAGCTGCGTGGTGGCCTGCCAGTCCGCGGCCTCGGGCGGCAGCCGGTCGCCGCGCGCGTTGACGATCGCGTCCTCGGCCGCCCGGTACCGCTGGAACTCCGGGGACGCGGCGAGCCTGCCGAGCGGCCCGCGGATCTGCTCGTTGAGGTCGGCGAGTCCGGCCTCGAACTCGCGCCGCCCCTCCGCGGCCCACTGGACGAACGCGGTGTGCTCGGCGGAGGTGAGCCGCCCGTTGCGCGCCATCGCCGCGGTGACGAGCGAGTCCTCCCGCAGCATGTAGGCGCGGGCGTTGCCGATGCCGATCAGCGCCCGGCCCTGGGTGAAGATGGCGACGTCGTTGACGGTCACCAGTCCGTCGAAGACCTTGATGACCTGGTCGAGCAGGACGCTGTAGGAGTTGATGACCTCCAGCGGCTGGACCCGGCCCGAGTCGACCCTGGCGCGCAGTTGCGGCAGCCGGTCCAGCGCCTTGACCGCGTCGGCGAGCCGCCGCTTGGTCGCCGGCTCGGCCGCGTCCCTCGCCTCGGGCGACAGCGCGGTCGAGCGGAACGCCTTGTCCACGGCGCTCACGCGGGCGCGCTGCCCGCCCAGCTTCTGCCGGTCCGCGGGGTCGCGCGTGCTGAGCGCGACGACGCTGAGCGAACGCTCCGCCTGGAGCTGGTTCACCAGGTAGATGCCGGGAAGGCCCACCTTCTCGTACGTCGTGGAGAAGTCGTACTTGTCGAAAGCGTCGCCGAGCGTGATGTTCGCGGCGAACGCCCACAGGGTGATGAGGGACACCAGCGGGACCAGCAGCAGCGCCGTGATCCGCAGCCGGATGGGACGCCGGCGCCGGGGCCTTCTCCCGGACGCGTCGTCGCGGGGTGTCGTGCGGGACATCGAGATCACTACCTCTAGCCGGGGCCGGGCCGCGCCGCCGGCGTGCGCGCCGGGGCGGCCCGTGTGTCAGGGGTGCGGGGTCAGGGGCGGGCCTCGTCCAGGGCCGCGCGGGCGACCAGGCCGCGCAGCCGACTGGTGATCATCGCGACGGCCTGGGCGTGCCCGCGCAGGGCCTTGTCCCGCACGGTGTACTGCCCGATGTCGGCGTGCATCGCGTGGTCGGACACGATCGTTTGCCACAGCAGCGGCCTTCCGTTCGCCGCGATGCCGAGGTCGATCACGGTGAACCAGGTCGAGACGACCACGACGACGGCGCCGACGCGGATGACGTCCTGCGCGAGCAGGCGTCCCCGCACGTCGAGCAGCAGCCGCTGGGCCTCCTCGGCCGTGGCGCGCCGACCGTCCTCCCGGTAGTAGTCGGGGGGACGGCGGGGATCGGCGGGCCGCCGGCCGGCGGGCTCCCCCGCGGTCCGGTGGTCGCCGGGCCCCGGGTCGGCGGGCCTTCGATCGATCGGCCCCCCGTCGGCGGGCCGCTGGTCGGCGGCCCGTTGCCCGAGAGGTCTCTGGTCTGCGGGCGGCTGTTCGGCGGGCCACCTGTCGGCGGGCCACCTGTCGGCGGGCCACTTGTCGGCGGGCATGGCGTCAGCAGGCATGGCATCTCCCATCGCCGTACCGGGGTGCGCGGGAGAGGCTCAGTGGCCGGGGTGCTCGTCCCGCGGCCAGGCGCGCACCTCACACCAGACCGCCTTGCCGGAGGCGGTGTGGTCGGTGCCGTGCCCGTCGGCCATCACCGCGACGAGGAACCAGCCGCGCCCCGTCTCCTCCATGAGGTCGACCGGCCGCGCCGTCGGGACGGCGGCGCTCTGGTCGTGCACCTCGATGCGGAGCCGGGTGCCGGCGCGCAGAAGCCGCAGGCACAGCGCGCCCCCGGCGACCGGCGCGTGCCGGACGGCGTTGGTGACGAGTTCGGACACCAGGACCTCGGCGTCGTCGGCGATGTGCCCGATGCCGGACGCGGTGCTGACGGACCTGCTGAAGCGCCGCGCCGCGGGCACGGACTCCCGCTCGGCGGGCAGCGTCAGCTCGCCCAGCAGGACCGCCGGCGGCTCGTCCAGGCCCCGCAGCCCGTTCGGCGCGGTGCCGTTCGGCGGCGCGACCGGCGACGCGGTGGTGGTCAGGTGGCTCGGGAGTGGGGTGCTAGGGAGTTCGATGGTGTGGTGGTCGCCCGACATCATGAACGCCTCCTTGACTAAGGCGTGCCGCCCGATTCCAGCCCTGCCGGGGTGCGAGGCTGAGGTGGGCGTGGGGGGTTTGTGCCGGTGCCGCCGCTGTCCGGGCAGGCGGTGGCACGGCGTGCGAGGGACGCGGCCGCCTCATGGCGGGCCGCTCCCCTCGGACCGGGTGCCCGCCCGGGCTCGCAGCAGCCGGGCGGTGCTGGTGAACCACGCGTAGTTCTCCTGCTCGAAGCGGCGTCCGCGCAGGCACGTGAGGTAGGGCCCGAGAGGGGACCCGGTGCGCAGGAAGGACTCCTCGTCCTGGTCGCCGCGCAGGTGCTTGAGGGTGCGTTCGAAGACCTCGACCTTGGCCGCCGAGGCCACCGCCCGGTCCTCCAGTTGCGCGATGACGGAGTCGGCGCAGATGTGGTCCACGGCCTGCACCATGACGAGCAGGTTCTCGCGGATGATCCCTGGCTTGGCGGGGGTCACGGCGAACCGTTCGAGCTCGTCGACGCCCGCCTGGGTGACGGTGTACACGCGCTTGTTGGGCCGGTCGTGCTGGATGATCTGCCGCCCGCTGATCAGACCTTCCGTCTCCAACCTCGACAGCTCCGAGTAGAGCTGCTGCGGTACGGCGTGCCAGAAGTTGGAGACCGACAAATCGAAGATCTTTGCCAGCTGGTAACCGCTGTACTCGCCGTCGAGCAGCGCCGCCAGCACAGCGTGACGTAGCGCCATCGGCCTTCTCTCCCCGCCTTGACTCAGGGTGATGCCCGACGTTAGCAGACAACGACATGATTAGTCATCATGTTGACTAGGATTGGTCAGCGTCGATCGGTGCGGGCGCCTCCCGGAGGCCGGCGACGCCCGGTTCGAGGTCGGCCGCCAGTTCGGTGATCTTCCCCGTCAGGAACGCCTCGCGGGTCAGCCGGCGCTGCATCTTCCCGCTGGTCGTCCGCCTGACCGAGCCCCGCGCGGCCAGCACGACGCTGACGGCGGGCAGCTCGAACGTGCGGGCCACCCGCGTCCTGACGGCGGCGGCCACCTCCTCCAGGGGCGTCCCGGCGGCCGCACGGGTGCTGATCTCCTGGACGATGACGACCTGCTCCCGGCTCGCGTCGACCGCGGCGCCCCCGCCGGCCGGCGGCGCCGGGCCGAGGTCGGGGTCGATGGCGGGGTCGATCGAGAAGGCGGCGCCGAGCAGGGCGGCCGGGTGGGCCGCCCGTGCCGCCTCCTCGATGTCGTGCGCGTGGATGTTGCGGCCGTTGACGATGATCAGGTCCTTGATCCGCCCGGTGACGTAGAGCTCGCCGTCGGCGGTGAAGCCGAGATCGCCCGTCCGCAGGAACGGGCCCTCGCCGGTGGACGTGCGGGCGCGGAAGGTCGCCTCGGTCTGCTCGGGGCTCCCCCAGTAGCCGCGGGCGACGCTGCCCCCGCGCACCCAGATCTCCCCCACGCGCCGCTCCGGCCGCTCGGCGCGGGTGTCGGGGTCGACGACGCGGACGTCCAGGGTGACGGGACGGCCGCTGCTGACGAGCCGCCTGGCGCCGCCGCGGGAGGGGCCCCGGCCCGGAAGGCCCGGCTCGTCCGCGGGGACGGCCTCGTTCCGCGTGAGGGCCCCGGCGTCGAAGTCGCGGACGACGGGGCCGCCGCCGAGGGGCGCGCCGGTGATGAGCAGGGTCGTCTCGGCCATCCCGTAGCACGGCATCCACATCGAGGGCCGGAACCCGACCGGGGCGAACCGCTCGGCCACCGCCTCCAGCGTCGCGGCCCGGACGGGTTCCGCGCCGTTCTTCACGACGGTCAGCGACGACAGGTCGAGGCCCTCCATCTGCCGGTCGGTGACGCGGCGCAGCACCAGCTCGTACCCGAAGTTGGGCGCCACGGTGATCGTCCCCCGGTACCGGGTGATCAGCTCCAGCCACAGCACGGGCCGCTTGATGAACGTGATCGGCGAGGTGAACACGTACCGGCAGCCGAGGTAGAGCGGCTGGAGGAACTGACCGACCAGGCCCATGTCGTGGTAGTGCGGCACCCAGCCGACGCCGACGGTGGCGTGCGACCCCTCGATGCGGCGCCTGATCTCCTCGCCGTTGGCCAGCAGGTTGCCGTGGGTGACCATGACGCCCTTGGGCTCGCTGGTCGACCCGGAGGTGTACTGGAGGAAGGCGACAGTGTCCGGGCCGGACCGCGGAGGGGACCAGTCGCCGGCGTCGGTGTCCTTGCCCGCCTGGGTGTCCAGGCAGTGCACGCGCCCTTTCAGCCCGGCGGCCGACAGCCACGCGTCGAGGGTGTCGCGGTGGTCGGTGTCGGTGAGGATCAGCGCGACGTCGGCGTCCTCGATGATCCGGCGAGTGCGGCCGAAGCGGCCCGCGTCCAGGTCCGGGAGCGGGGCCGGGACCGCGATGACGCGCGCGTACAGGCAGCCGAGGAAGGCCGTCAGGAACTCCAGCCCCTCCGGGTAGAGGAGCAGGACCGCCCGGTCCCGTAAGCCGCGCGCCTCCAGGCGGCAGCCGAGCGCGCGGGCCTTGCGGTCCAGGTCGGCGAAGCCGAGCACGTTCTCCTTGTACCTGCGCCCAGGTTCCTCGCTGATGAAGGTGAAGGAGCGGGTGTCGCCGTGCGTCCGGATGTTCTCCCGGACGAGCGACACGAAATCTCTCGTCTCCGGTGGCCCGGCCATGGTGTCAGCCGTCCTCGGGGGAGAGGAGCCGGGAGGGCGGGAACGGGCACAGGGACAGCAGGGAGAACCAGCGCCGCTCGCCCTCGCCGCGGAACATCGCGTCCTCCAGCGGCGGGAGGAGGTCCTCGGACAGGACGGTGTCGGGCTGCGCCCGCTGGAGCAGCCGCTGCAGGCACAGGACGAGCCACTGGCCGTCCTCGAACGCCCCGCCGAAGACCTGCCGGTTGTGGAGCCAGGTGAGCATGCACGAGGTCATCGCGTGCAGCTCGCAGTACCGCTTGGCCCGCGTCAGCGCCGCGACGGAGGAGGTGTCGCCCTCGTTCGCGCGGATGCCCTCCTCGATCCTGGCGCGCAGGGTGCCGATGGCCGACAGCAGGTCCTTCAGCTCGGCCGCGACGCCGGGCGCGGCGTGCGCGTTCGCCGCCGCCAGCACCTCCTCGGAGATCTCCTCGAACCGCTGCCCGATCTCGTCGCGCCCCTCGTTGGTGAGCTGGAGCAGGCGGCCGTCGGGCTCCCAGGCGGGCGGCGTCCGCGTCCAGCCGAACAGGTCGGCGAGCAGCTCGTCCTCGCGGCCCGTCTCCGCCGGCGGGTCGATCAGGAAGGGCAGCTGGCCCGCGACGTTGGCGAGGTTCACGTGCGTGGTGCCCTCGAAGATGCTCGCGATCGCGTGGTCGCGCTGCAGCTTCTGGAACACCCCGTGCGCCACGCCCTCGCGCAGGTAGCCGCGCGCGGCGAGCACGGTCCCGATGCTGGCCACGACCTCCTCGCCGAGGACGGGCACGAAGTACTTCACGATCGAGGACCACAGGCTGAGCCGTCCGGGCGCGACCGTCAGGCAGCGCGCCACCGGGATCGCCACGCACTCGGCGATCAGCAGGTCCAGGTGCGCCTTGACCAGATGGTCGCGGATCACCGGGATCCGGTAGATGTCCGATCCGTACAGGGTGCGCTGGCGCGCGTACTCCATCCCGATGCGCACCACCGCGTCCATCGTCCCGACCGACAGCGCCGCGATCGCGGTCCGGGTGATCTGCAGGGTCTTCAGCGTCTGGACGAGCCCGGAGCCGCGCCGCCCGATCACCCGCTCGGCGGGCAGCCGCGCCCCGGAGAACGCGACGCCGGACAGGTCGTGGCCGCGCAGCCCCACCGTCCGGACGGGGGGCAGCGTCGACCAGGCCGCCGGGTCCAGCTCCCGCTTGTCGACCAGGATGAGGGAGAAGTCGCGCGGACCGGTCTTCGCATAGGTGGTGACGAACCGCCCGCGGGTGGCGTTGCCGACCGGCCACTTCACCCCGGTCAGCACCAGTTCGTCGCCCTGGATGTCGGCCTCCGACTCCGACGCCATCACGTCGCTGCCGTGGTCGGCCTCGGAGACGCCGAAGCAGGCCAGGTCCCCGCGCAGCACCCCGTCCGCCACCGTCCTGCGCTGCCACGCGTCGCCCCACAGCCACACCGGGTTGACCGCCAGCAACCCGGACCCGTACATGACCGCGACGGTGACGCTGCGGCGCGAGATGCCGCGGGTGACGAAGAACAGCTCCTCCAGCGTCGTCAGGCGCCCGCCCAGCCCGCTCGGCACCAGGTACTTCGGGAAACCCCACGCCCGGACGGCGTCCACCGCGCCCGGGGGGAGCTCGTCGCGCTCCTCCGCCTCCACGATGGCCTTGTAGGAGAACGGCCCGGCCCCGTCGTCCATCGGGTCGCCGAGGTAGCCGTCCAGGTCGGCGGCGATCCGGTGCGCCGGCGCCAGCCGCTCGCGCGGGGGCAGTCCGGGCGCGGAGCCCCCCGAGGCGGGCTGCTCGGGCGCGGGGCTCTCGGAGAGGGGGGTCTCCGCCGCGGGGTTCTCGGACGAGGGGTTCTCGGAATGGCCCGGGTGGACGGAATGCGCGGGATGGACGGAGCTCTCGGCGTGGGCCCCGGGGGCGGAGTGCCCGGGGCGGGCAGGGTGCACGGGGTGTGCGGGGACCTTGCTATCCATTTTTCCTTCGACTCCCTTGTGTGGGTCGCGCCTTCGGGTTCGCGGGCCGCGACTCCTGTGCGGGTCGGCTCCCTATGGCTGCGCGGTGTCGCCGGACGGGCCCCCCGCGTCGTCGGCGCCGGTCGGATCCTCCATGCGCCTGCCGACCACCCGGGCGAGCGTCATCGCCGCGGGCAGCGGGCGGACCATGACGGTCAGGCTCGTGACCAGCCCGGTGTCGCCGAACCTGAGCAGGTCCAGCCCCTGGAGGTCCTTGCCCAGCACCCTGGCGCTGAAGACCAGGGCCTGCGCCGGCGGGCCCGCGCCGTTCGTCCCGCCCGAGGGGACGCCCACCAGCTCGTCGGTGTAGTGGAAGTCCTCGAAGACCTCCAGCAGGACGCCGAGCAGGGCGGCGACGGCGTCGCGCCCCAGGTAGGGCTTCACCATCACCGGACTGCGGAACTCGATGCCGGGGTCCAGCGCACCGGTGATCGCGGCGAGGTCCTTGGCCTCCACCGCCGATCGGAACGTTCCGGGAACCGTCATCTGGCTGCTCCCTTTCGCTTGCCGTGTCGTCAGTCGGCCGTCCTCGGCGGGACGGCTCCGGCGGGGGGCGTGTCCTGTGGCGGGTCGCCGGGTTCGCCAGCCAGCTGGTGGGCATCCATGAACGCACGGATGGTCGGCAGCATCGTAGTGGTCTCGCCCCGGTTGCCC
>NZ_JBFARL010000213.1:0-13037 GCF_040674655.1 Actinomadura sp. NPDC049753
CTTCCCGCCGCCGCGGGGGGCCAGCGCGAGCCGGGCGGTCGCGGGGTCGGCGGTCTCGGGGCCGGTGAGCGGGGTCCGGACGGTGATCTCCACCATGTCGCGGTCGCGCCGCACGGCGACCGTCCGCGCCTCCTGGGAGAGCCGCTTGCGCATCCCCTTGGTGATCTCGAACAGGTCGTCCGGCAGTCCGAGGCGGGGGTCCTCGAAGCCCTGGTAGGCGAGGTAGGTGCGGCCGTCCTTGAGCGCGATCAGGTAGGGGCGCTCGGCGACGCCGTCCCGGATCGCCTCGCACAGCAGGTCGACCTCGCCGAGCTGCGCCAGCCGGAGCCGGGCGCGGCGGACGATGGGCAGCGTGTAGAGGACCTCGTCGGTCACGTACCGCTCGACGAGGCTCCCGACGCGGGCGGCGACGTCCTCCTGCGTCGCGCGGTCGAGTTCGAGGAACCCCTCCCGCGTCGGCATCGTCAGCTCCCAGCGAGTGTGCCGCCTGAGGATCGCGTCGCGCTTCGGGCCGGGTTCGATCAGGTCGGCGACGACGCCGAACAGGCTCTCCGCGCATTCGAGCCGGGTGTGGACCTGGACGGCGCCCTGCGTGATGTTGCCGCCGTCGTCGCGCAGCACCGCGTAGTAGCAGGTGTAGTCGGCGAGGACGGAGATCCGCCGGGCGCGCACGCACGCCTCGAGGGTGAACGGCTGGTCGCTGCCGATGCGCATGTGCTCGTGGAACCGCAGCTTGTGCCGCTCCACCAGCTCGCGGCTGAACAGCTTGCAGTTCGACAGCACCCACGGCAGCACCGAGTCGTACAGGTCGATCTCGGGGCGGTTCTCGGCGAACAGCTCGGGCCGCCGGACGGCCCGCCCGTTGACGCCCTCCATCTTCCCGACGAGGACGTCGGAGCCCCACTCGTCGGCCGCGGCGACCATGCGCTCCAGCGCCTCGGGGCCCAGGTAGTCGTCGGCGCCGACGAAGTAGACGTAGCGGCCGGTCGCGTGGTCCAGCGCGCGGTTGCTGGGGGCGGCCGGGCCGCCGGAGTTCGGCTGGCGCAGCACCCTGATGACGTCGGGGTACTGCGCGGCGAACCGGTCCAGCTCGGCGCCGCTGCCGTCGGTGGAGCCGTCGTCGACCGCGACGACCTCCATGCGGTCCGGGCCGATGCTCTGCCCGACCAGCGAGTTCAGGCAGTCGGTCAGGTACGGCATCGTGTTGTAGACCGCGACCACGACGGTGACGTCGGGCACCCGGGCACTCCCGTCAGAAGGCACCGAGGGCCTCCTCGGGGAGGAGCGTCACCGTCTCGCCGAGGCGGGCGGACTTCAGGACGGCGGCCGACACCTGGACCGTCCGCAGGCCCTGCCGCAGCGTGACGACGTCGCCCGGGGCGGCCCCGCCGGGGCCCGCGAGGACCGCGTCGCGGAAGCGCTCGTGCTCGACCAGCAGCGGCTCGCGCTTGGGGATCGCATATCGGATCATGTCGCCCTCGGAGACGCCGCGGAACGCGCGCAGCGCCTCCCACTCGGTGTTCACCTCGCCGTTGGCGTAGAACGTGAGGTCGGCGGTGAGCGTGTCGGCGATGAAGCAGCCGCGCTCGCCGGTGACGACGGTGGTGCGCTCCTTCAGCGGGCTCAGCCAGTTCACCAGGTGGTTGACCATGGAGCCGTCGGCCAGGCGCCCGACGGCGGCGACCATGTCCTCGTGCGGGCGGCCGCTGCGCGCCACGGTGTGCGCGGAGACCGACACGTAGTCCTGGCCGGTCACCCACCCGGTCAGGTCGATGTCGTGGGTCGCGAGGTCCTTGACGACGCCGACGTCGGCGATCCGGTGCGGGAACGGGCCCTGGCGGCGCGTGACGACCTGGAACACCTCGCCCAGCTCGCCCGCCTCCAGCCGGGTCCGCATGCTCTGCAGCGCCGGGTTGTAGCGCTCGATGTGGCCGACCCCGGCCACGAGCCCGCGCGACTCGAACGCCTCCACGAGCCGTTCGGCGGCCTCCACCGAGTCGGCGAGCGGCTTCTCGATCAGCGCGCCGACGCCGCCCTCGGCGAGCGCGAGCCCGATCTCCTCGTGCAGCGCCGTCGGGCACGCGACCACCGCGTAGTCGACGCCGGCGTCCAGCAGGTCCTGGAGGGAGGCCATCATCGGCACCCCGTGCGGGGCGCCGTCGGGCCGCCCGGCCGGGTCGACGATGCCGACGAGGTCGACGCCGTCCAGCCCGGACAGGACCCGGGCGTGGTTGCGTCCCATCACGCCGAGCCCGATCAGGCCCGCGCGCAGCGGCGCGGTCACGACGCGGCCCCGGCGGCGTTGACCGCGTCGGCCACGCGCGCCAGCTCGTCGTCGGCGAGGGACGGGTGCACCGGCAGCGACAGCACCTCGGCCGCCGCGCGCTCGGTCTCGGGCAGGTCCCAGCGGGGGTCCGGGGCGCCGTCCTTCAGGAACGGCGTGAGCCGGTGGACGGGCGTCGGGTAGTAGACGGCACTGCCGACCTTCCGCTCGTCGAGGCGCCGCTGGAAGGCGTCCCGGTCGCCGGAGACCCGCACGGTGTACTGGTGGTAGACGTGCCGCACGCCCGGCGCGACCGGCGGCACCGCGGCGCCGGTGATCTTCGCGTCCAGGAACCGGGCGTTGGCGATGCGGCGCTCGGTCCAGCCGGGCAGCCGCCCCAGCTGCACGCGGCCGATGGCCGCGGCGACGTCGGTGAGCCGCACGTTGGCGCCGACGATCTCGTTGGCGTAGCGCTGCTCCATGCCCTGGTTGCGCAGCAGCCGCAGCGTCCGGGCGGTCTCCGCGTCGGCGGTGGTGATCATGCCGCCCTCGAGGGCGTGCATGTTCTTGGTCGGGTAGAAGCTGAAGCAGCCGATCGTGCCCAGCGCGCCCACCGGGGTGCCGCCGTGGGCGGCCCCGTGCGCCTGGCAGGCGTCCTCGACGACGGCGAGGCCGTGCCGCTCCGCGATCGCGCCGACGCGGTCCATCGCCGCCGGGTGCCCGTACAGGTGCACCGGCATGATGGCGGCGGTGCGGGGGCCGACCGCCGCGGCGACGGCGTCCGGGTCGACGCAGAACGAGCCGGGCTCGATGTCGACGAAGACGGGCTCGGCGCCGACGAGGCGGACGACGTTGGCCGTGGCCGCGAACGTGAACGAGGGAACGATCACCTCGTCGCCGGGGCCGATGCCGAGCGCCATCATGCTCAGGTGCAGCGCCGAGGTCCCGGAGTTGACGGCGACGCAGTGGCGGCCCGCCACGAGCGCGGAGAACTCCTCCTCGAACGCGGCGACCTCGGGGCCCTGCACGACCCGCCCGCTGCGGAGCACGCGGACGGCCGCCTCGATCTCCGCCTCCCCGATCACGGGACTCGCCGCGGGGACGGGCCTTTCCGATTCCACGGGCATGCACAGGCTCCTTAGGGCGAGACGATGAGCAAGGGCTTCCTCGCGGGGGACAGATCGCGACCGGACAAAGATGCGCACTCTCGGCGGAAGCCTCGTCTGACGGACGGATTCTAGCCAAGTCAGACAGTGGCGAGGACGTTTGCCGATCTCTCCCCCTCAGAGACCTCCCATGAAGACGCCCGTCCAAAACCGCTGCCGGTCCGGCTCGGCTCCGAACAGGTAGGTGGCCTTCAGCTTGGGCGGCAGCATCGGCGCCAGCCGGGCGGCGGCCTCCGCGTGCTCGCGAAGCTGCGACAGCTCGGCGTTGGCGAAGACGCGGTGCACGATGTCGGTCGCGTCGGAGCCCTCGTCCCCGGCCGCGCGGAGCCGCTCCGCCCAGACGTCCAGGTCGGCGGCGAGTTCGCGCAGGCCGGTCACCTGCCGGCGGGCCAGCCGCGCCTCAAGCGCGGTGAGCGACACGGGCGCGTAGTCGCCGTCGCCCAGGTACATCTTGCCGATGTCCAGGGGCAGGCCGGTGCCGTGCAGGCGGATCAGGCGCTCCAGGGTGCGCTTGGTCATCCACTGGCGCCCCTCGTCGTCGATGTCGTTCTTCCACCACTCAAGGACGGTTTCGGCCACCGCGCCGTAACGGGAAATAAGCCATTCGTTCGCCGGAATGTCATCTGGCTCGATTTCCAGTGAGACCGTGAAGCGGGACGCCTGCGCGATGGTGTTGCGGGACACGAGCAGCTTGCGGCCCAGGTAGTACGGGGGATTCTGCAAGGCGATCTGGGCGCGGAGACCCTTGATGCGCCGCCCGGCCAGGGACCACTCCTGCGTGACCTCCATGAGGCGGGCGAAAGTGGCCTTGTCCTTAGGACGGTTGTACTCGTCCCAGACGATGGCCTTGTCACCGGGTTCCAGGAACGGGCCCGACAAAAGGTTGTCGAGCGTCCCGTCCAGGGTCGGGACGGGCGCGCACAAGTCCTCCACGTTGGTGACGGGCAGCGAGAAGTAGAGCGGGTCCGTGCCGAGTTCGTCCCGGACCACCTCCTTCACCACCTCCGTCTTGCCGCAACCGGGAGGGCCCTGCACGAGCACGGCCCAGCGCCGCTCGATCGCCGCGCGGACGACGCGGCGGACGGCGTCCGGGACGTGCGCCGGGTCCGGGACGTCGGCCCCGGCGCGGCGCAGCTCGGCGGCGACGCGGCCGAGGATCTCGGGGGCCTGGTCGGCTCCCCGCTTCGTGTCCGAGGTGACGAGCCGCAGGCGGCGTCCGTCCACGAGGGGCAGGCCCCAGGCGAGCGGCAGCCCGGCGAGCGCGCAGTCGAGGACGTGCTCCAGCGTGCGCGGCGACAGCAGCCGGCGCAGCTCGGCGGGCAGCGACGCCCACACCCGGAACACGCCGGTGAGGTCGACGCCGCGGAACCTGCGCGACAGCGCGGCCCGCCACGCGGTGTCGGCGGCGGTGACCCGCAGCGTCGCCATCCGGTCGAGGACGGCCGGGTCCGTGCGGAGCGCGGCGGTCTCGGTGAGCGTCTCGTTGTCGGTCAGGAACACCCCGACGCAGCCGAGCTCGCGCAGGTCGTGCTCGCCGAGCGTCCAGTTGCAGGCGATCTGCATGAGCTGCGACTGGATCGTCGCGCCCGCCTGGAGCGAGTCGTCGATGAGCAGCACGAACGGCTTCCCCGGTTTGAGCTGGCTCATGATGAGCTGCCGCAGCACGAGCTCCCCGTCCTGCCGGACGGGCGCGTTGACGAGCAGGTCGTCGGGGGTGAGGTTCGCGGCCGGGACGTACACGAGCGCGGTGTCCTCGCGGCGCCGGACGTGGTGGAAGAACGTGGAGGTCTTGCCGATGCCGTGCTCGCCGAAGACCTGACCGGTGATACCGAGGTCGATCATCGTGTCGATGAAGCGGGCCAGCCGCGGCCCGTCCGGCATGCTCATGCGACCAAGTACAGCGGTCCGAACCGCCCGGTTCAGCCGATTTAATGGCGCGCATGCGCGACGACGATGTGCGGACCTGCCTGCGCGTCCTGGCGGAACTGGCGGACGCGCCGGACGGCGACCCCGACGTGGCGCGGGTGCGGGCGGCGGCGGGCGCGTTCGTGCGGCGGACCCGGGAGCGCGAGCGGGCGGAGGCCCGGCGGCGGCGCGCGGCGGCCGACGCGCTGATGCTGGCCGCGACCGCCACCGGCGCGGCGGGACGCGTCGAGGGCGCGCCCGCCGAACCGCCCCGCGAGGCCGTCCCGTCCGGGACGGTGACGGGCGGGCTGCGCGCCTGCTACGTCTGCAAGGCGCACTTCCGGGAGGCGGACGCGTTCTACCACCGCCTCTGCCCGCCGTGCGCGCGGGAGCACCGGCGGCACCGGAACGCGCGGGCCGACCTGGCGGGACGCCGCGCGATCGTCACGGGCGGGCGGGTCAAGGCCGGGTTCGAGCTCGTGCTGAAGCTGCTGCGGGACGGCGCCGCCGTGACCGCCCTGACCAGGTTCCCCGCCGACGCGCGCCGCCGCTTCGCCGAGGTCGCCGACCGGGACGACTGGCACGACCGCCTCACGGTCGTCGGCATGGACCTGCGGGACCTCCCGTCCCTCGTGCGGTGGTGCGACGCGCTCGTCGAGACCGGCGAGCCGCTCGACATCCTGGTGAACCTCGCGGCGCAGACGCTGCGGCATCCGCCGGAGTCGTACGCCGAGCTGCTGGCGGGCGAGGAGCTCGCGGCGCTCCCCGCCCCCGCCGCGCCGCCCGTCCCCCTGGCGGCCGGAGCGGTCGACGTCGCGGGCCTGCTCCCCGACCCGTCCCCGGTCAACTCCTGGACCCGTCTGGTGCACGAGGTCGACCCGGTCGAGCTGCTGGAGGTGCAGCTCATCAACGTCACGGCTCCGTTCGTCCTGCTGGGACGGCTGCGTCCCCTCCTGGAGCTCTCGCGGCATCCGCGGCGGTACGTGGTGAACGTCTCGGCCGTCGAGGGGCAGTTCGACCGCGTGTACAAGGGCGCCGAGCACCCGCACACCAACATGGCGAAGGCGGCGCTGAACATGCTGACGCGCACGACCGCGTCCGAGCTGGCCGAGCACGGCGTGCACGTCACCAGCGTCGACCCGGGCTGGTTCACCGACCAGCAGCCGGAGCCCGCGCGGGCGCGCCGGACCGCCGCCGGGTTCCGCCCGCCGCTGGACGTCGTCGACGCCGCAGCCCGGATCTACCACCCGATCGTGCGCGGCGAGCGCGACGGCGACCCGCCGAGCGGCTGCCTGCTGAAGGACTACCAGGTCGTCAACTGGTGACGGCCGGGCCGGAGACGGCGCCGGCGGTCGCGAGCAGCTCGGGCAGCGTGCCGACGAACCCGTCCTCCAGCAGCTTCAGCGCCACCATCCACGCTTCGGGACGGCCGCCGAGATGCCGGTCGACGTGCTCGGCGAGGCGGCGCAGCACCCGCGGGTCGGGCATGCCCTCGACCTCGCCGAGGAGCGGCTCGACCTCCACCGCCGCGAGGACGGCGTCGACGTCCACCGCCGCGAGCACCGCGTCGGCGGTGACGTCCCGGCCCGTCCCGAACAACCGGCCCGCGGCCTCGCCGTAGGCGAGCACGGGGTCCCAGTGGCGGCGCACGCCGGGCTCGCGGAGGCGACGCACGCGCCCGTGGCCGGTCTCGTCGACGAACGGCGGCGCCAGGGTGACGTCCCCGTCCAGCCCGAGCAGCGCCCTGACCTGCGCCGTGCCGCGCATTCCCGGAATCCACAGCGTCTCGGCGACCGCCCGCAGCGCGGCCTCCGGAAGGGTCGCGGTGACGAATTCGGCGGTCAGCGTCCCGGCGGCGAAGCCGTTCCCGACGACCTTGACGATGACGTCGGCGCCCGCCCCGGCCCCGGCAAGGTCGGCGAGGACCTCGGGCGCGGGGTCGGGCAGGAGGGCGGCCAGGTCCGGATGGTCGGCGACGACGATCCGGACCAGGTCGAGCGGGGCATCGGTGCGCCTCGCCACGAACCGGGCCGCGCGCAGGGGGAACGGCCCCTCCGCCGCCCTGCGGCGCGGCTCGTCCGCCAGCACCGCGTCCCAGCCGACGCGCGGGACGCACGGATGGCGGCGGTTCACCACCGTCCGGACGAGCGGCGCGCCGCGCCACGGCTCGCAGCCGTCCACGTCGGCGATCTCGGCGACGGAGCGGAGGAATTCGGGCCGGCGCACCCGCTCCGAGAGCTCCCGCAGCCGCCGCTCCCCCTCCGCGCTCGCCAGCGCCGCCTGCGCGTACGCCAGCACGCTGGGCTCGGAGTCGTCCGGTCCCCAGCGGAACGCGGGCAGCCGACCGTCCTCGACGAGCTGCCGTACCTCGTGCCGCCGGCCGGCGTCGAGCAGCGTCCGGCAGGCCAGGACGGCGCCGTGCGGATCGGCGCCCGCGCCGAGGTACAGCAGCGCGTCCCCGGCCAGATCCGGGTCGGCCGCGCAGAGCAGCGCGTGGTCGAGGGGCTCCTGCCCCCGCGCGGAC
Organism: Actinomadura sp. NPDC049753; assembly: GCF_040674655.1. Classification (NCBI taxonomy): domain Bacteria; kingdom Bacillati; phylum Actinomycetota; class Actinomycetes; order Streptosporangiales; family Thermomonosporaceae; genus Actinomadura; species Actinomadura sp. NPDC049753. Next base: position 7,859 of record NZ_JBFARL010000213.1, read on the forward strand.
AGCAGGGTCTGCCGCACCTCGGCGGGCAGCGGCAGCGGCGTCACGCCGTCACGCCGGGAGGTCTGGTGGGCGAGCTGGCGGCGCAGGTTCCGCGGGATGCGCCCGAGCGCGCTCTCGGCGGTCAGCAGGGTCGCGTTGACCTCGGGGTCGTCCAGGTCGAGCAGCCGTCCCAGCAGCTCGGGCGGGTCGCCCGCGAGCACCGCGTGCTGGACGAGCAGGTCCAGGTCGCCGGGCCGGCCGCGGCGCAGCAGCGCCTCGAGGACGACCCGGTTCGGCCTCCCGTAGCTGTGCATCGCGACCTCGACGCGGCTCTTGGGGAGATGGCCGAGCAGCGCGTCCATCTCGCCGGGCGTCGCGAACCGGAGCAGGCCGGCCGTGCAGCGGGCGATGTTCCGGGCGCGGGTCCTGGGGTGGGGGGCCATGAGCCGTCACCGTAGCCGAAAGATCACCCCTGGCGGACCCGGTGGCAGGCCATTCCGCGCCGTTCCGGCCACTCGTCGCCCCCGGAGGTGATCAGCCAGATCCACTTCCCGGGGTCCGCCGGGACGATCGGGTCGGCGTACCCGTCGGTCACCACGATGACGGCGTCGGCGGGCTCGTCCCGTCCCTCCGCGTGCCGCCGGACGGCGTCGAAGTCCGTCCCGCCCCCGCCGCGGAGCGGCTCGCCGGGCCGGAACGGCTTCACCGAGGCGTCGAAGGCGACCCACTCGGCCTCGGCCCCGTCGATCCGGCCGACCAGCTCCCCCAGCCACTCCACCAGGCCGTCCGGCATCGACCCGGACGTGTCCAGCGCGATGACCAGCGACTTCATCCGCTGCGGGCCGCGCCGCGCCAGCATCGGCTCGTGCCCGAGCGCCGCCAGCACCGCGCCGCGCTTCTTCGGATAGACGAGCCGCTCCCCCTCCTCCAGCTTCGAGGCGAGCACGTCCACGAGCCACCGCTGCCACCACTCCACCCGCCGCGTGGCCGAGGTGACGCCCCGGAGCGCGTGCGCCCCGAGGTCGCCCCAGATCTTGTCGACGCCCTCCGAGGCCCCCTCGGTGCGCCGCAGAAGGTCGAGCAGCTCGTCGCGCGCCACCCGGTCGCCCCGCCGCGCCGCGAGGAGCACGCTCCGCAGCACGTCGTCCCCGACCCGTCCGACCGTCTCCTGGTCGAGCGCGTCGACGAGCACGTGGATGCAGACGGCCTGCCCGACGCCCGGCGGGTTCCGCATCCGTCCGAGCTCCCGGTAGACGCTCATGTCGGTCTCGACCCACTCCTCGAACGGAAGCGGCTCGGCGCCCTGCCCCCGCAGGTCCTCGGCGTAGGACCCGTACACGGCGCGCGGCGAGACGCCCACGGGCTCGCCGCCGATCTCGGGCAGCCCGCCGCCGAGCCGCACCATCGCGACATGGTTGATCGTGACCTCGCACGCCAGCGTGAACACCGGGTCGCTCCGCAGGTCGGCGTCCGCGAAGAGGTGCCGCTGGACGAGGTGCCGGGCCTCGTGGAACAGGACGAACCGCACTCCCTCGCTCCCGATCCCCACGAAGAACTCGGGGTTGTAGAGGAGGAGGCAGGACCCGTCCCCGGAGGCGACCACGGCCGCCGTGTCCACCGCCGTGGTGGGCACCTGGTGGTGGCACTTGCTGAACAGCCACGACGCGACGGCGCTGTGCGTCATCCCCAGTTCGAGCAGCGCCCGCTCCTTCAGCAGCCGCGCCGCCTCGACGGCCTCCGCGTCGGCGGGCCGCCACCGCTCCAGCGCCCGCCGGTCGGCCAGTTCGACGACCGGCGCGCGCGGCCGCCCGACCTCTCCGTACCCCACGCCCCCACCTTCCCGGCAACCCGCGCCCAGTTCCACCTGTTTACGGACGGCCGAGGCTCAGGCGGGCAGCCCCGCCGCGTGGCGCATGGCACCCCGCGCACGGGCGGCGGCCGCGGGGTCGTCCAGCAGCTGGATCTCCTGGTTGGCCGCCATCGACAGGCCCATCAGCGTCGTGGCGACCTCCTGCGCGGGACGGTGCGGGCCGGGCAGCGCGGCCTGGGCGGCGGCGACCTCGGCCGCCAGCGCCCGGCGGTTGCCCGCGACGATCTCGCGCAGCCGGTCGCGCAGCGGCCCCGGCCGCCCGTCCAGCTCGGACGTGGCGGCCGTGATGAAGCAGCCTCCGGGGAACGGGCAGTCGGCCAGGTAGCCGACCCACCCGTCGATGAGCCGTCCCAGACGCTCCGGCCCGGGCGGCAGGCCCTCCAGGGGGCCGGTCACCGCCGCGCGGAAGACCTCGCAGGCCTGGTCCAGCGCGGCCAGGAGCAGCCGCTCGCGCGACCCGAACGGACCGACCACGCCCGCCTTGCTCATGCCGAGCCGCTGCGCCAGCGAGCCGACCGTCAGGCCTTCCAGGCCCACCCGCGAGGCGTCCCGCACCGCGGCGCCCACGATCCGCTCGCGCGTCCGGGCCGCTTCGGCCGCCGAGTGACGAGGAGACATGCCGCCAGGATAGCGAACGAACGTACGCTATGGTTTTGGCGAACGATCGTTCGCCAACGATGGGACGCCCCATGACCGACCTGCTCAGCCTCGACGCCACGGCCGTGGCCCTCACGGGTCACGACGTGGCGCTGATCCCCGACGCCGCGATGGGAGCCCCGACCCCCTGCGAGGGATGGACGGTCACCGACCTGCTCCGTCACATGAACGAGCGCCACGAGGCCATCGCGCGGACCGCGCTGCCGCCCCTCGAACCCGCCGGCGACCCCCGCGACGACTTCGCCCTGGTCGCCGCCCGCTGCCTCGCCGTGCTCGAACGGGCCGGCGAGACCGTCACCATGCCCCGGCTGGGCCCCGTGTCCACCGCGTGGGTGCTCGGCATCCACGCGGTCGACATGCTGGTCCACCGCTGGGACCTCGCGCGAGCGCTCCGCACCACGCCCGCCGTCCCGTCCCGGATCACCGAGGCCGCGCTGCCTCTCGCCCGCGCCAACACCGCGCCCGGCAGCCCCCTCAACGGGCCCGGCGGCGCCTACCGCCCGCCGCTCGCCGAGGACCCGTCCCGCCCCGCGATCGACAACATCGCCGCCCTCCTGGGCCGCGACCCGCGCTGGTCTCCCCCGCGCCCGCCCCGCGGGACGGGCGCGGCATAGTGGCGGGATCCCGGCGTGTCTGACGCACCGCGCCATCGCCCGGCTCCGGGAGCTGGCCCCCGACCTCGCCGACCGCGCCCTGCGCACCGCCGCCCGCCGCCACCGGACCAGGACGGCCGCCGCCTGCGCGACGGCCCTCGCCCTGGTGGTCGCGGTACCGGCGACCGCCGTCGCGGTGCGCGGGCACTCCGCGCCCGACACCCTGAACTCTCCCGGGGAACCCGACCCGGGCGACGGCCTGCCGAAGAACACCCCCGCGGAGAAGACCCTCGCGCGCGGCTGCCTGCGCAACGGCCCGCCGACGGGCTCCATGGGCGAGAAGCGTCCCGACAAGGGCAGCGCCTCGGACTTCCGGGTGCTGACGGAGATGCCGGTACCGGGCGGACGGCTCGTGGAGGTCGGGAGCGCGCCTCGGCTACGTGCTCTGGCGCGCCAGGCCCGGCGTCGCCAGGATCCGCGTGGTCTGGGCGGGCGGGCGCGAAGGCGAGGCCGCCCTCGTGAACGGGTTCTTCGTCGCCCAGACGCCCGCCAGGGCGATCCCGGACCGCAAGGCCACCGGGCCGATGTCGCAGGGGGCGATGAGCAGCCCCACGATCCGCGTCGTGAGCGTGACCGGGTACGACCCCGCGGGACGCGCCCTGTACGCCTGGCGGCCCAAGGTGCGCACCGAGCAGGCCGGTTTCGCCCCCGAGGACTGCACCGACGGCCTGACCCGTCCCCGCCCCACTCTCTGCGGCTGAGCCGGACACGGCCCGCGCCCAGCGGGTCAGCCGTCGCCGAGCAGGAGGCTCCCGGCGCGTTCGATGACCTCGCTCCGGGTGCGGGCGCCGTGGTCGGCGGCCAGGAAATGGCTGCCGACCAGGAGGCAGAAGGCGAGCATGCTGCGGGCCTCGACCTCGTCGGGATCCGAGCAGAAGGTGCCGAACAGCTCGCGCAGGTAGTCCATGCGCTGGTTGTCCACGCGGCGGACGCGCTCGGCGACGTCCGGGTCGCGGCGGGCCCAGTCGCGCATGGCGAGGTCGATGTGCAGGAGGTCGCCCGCCCGGGTGAGCATGCCCGCCCGCCGGATCTTCGCGCGGGCGTCGCCGCCCTCCCGGTCGACCCGGTCGCGCAGGTCGTCGACGGACTGCCCCTCCCAGTGGTCGAGCATGGCGGCCAGCAGCGCCTTGCGGTCGGGGAAGTGGCCGTAGAAGCCGCCCTTGGTGACGCCGAGCGCCTGGGCGAGGGCCTCGACCCGGACCGCGTCGGGCCCGCCGGCGGCGAGGGCCTTCAGGCCCTGCTCGATCCAGCTCTCGCGTGGGGTGCGCATGACGGCGGGCATGGCCCATTATCGCCTCCCCCTCCGGAGGACGATTCATACGGTGGCGTATATTTGGTCGCGAGGCGGGCGCGACGGCGCGTCCGCCGACCGAGGAGGTGGCCTGGCGATGAAGCTCCCGGCGAGCGCGCACACCGACCGTCCCTGGCGGATCCACGAGATCGCGCCCGACTTCCGGCTCGAGGACGTGTGGGCCCTGCCCGCCGCCGGCGGCCCGGACGACTTCCCGAAACTGCTGGAGCAGATGACCTCCAGCGAGAACCACCTGCCCGGCGTCGCCGGGGTGCTCTTCGCCATCCGCTGGCACCTCGGGCGGCTGCTCGGCTGGGACAAGGAGGACTCCGGGCTCGACGGGCGGGTGCAATCGCTCCGCGAGCGGCTGCCCGACGACCTGCGCGGCCGCCCGGCGGGCCCCGCCCCCCGGTCGCTGCCGTTCCGGCCGCTCTACCTGACCGAGGACGAGTGGGCGGCCGAGATGGCCAACCGGACGGTGCACGGCGTGATGCACATCAGCTGGGTCCCGGACGGCTCCGGCGGCCACCGCGCCCAGATGGCCGTCCTGGTGAAGCCGAACGGCCTGCTCGGGAAGGCCTACATGGCCGCGATCCTGCCGTTCCGGTACACCCTCGTGTACCCGGCGCTGATGCGGACCATCGGGCGCGCGTGGAAGGCCCGCGAGGCGGCGCCGGCCTGAGCCGGGCATGGTGCGGCCCCGTCCCCTTCTGCCCCCGCGGGGACGGG
>NZ_JBFARL010000214.1:0-13014 GCF_040674655.1 Actinomadura sp. NPDC049753
CGCGGGTCCCGCCCGCGACCTCCTGGGCCTGACCCGCGCCTCCCGCGCGGGCGGCTAGCCGCGGCCTCGGCCGCAGCGGCCGGGCCGCCCGTCCGGCGGTCAGCGGTCGAGAGGGACCTCGGCGGGGGCGAACACGGTCTGGATCTCCAGCGCGATCGCGATCTCGTCGCCGAGCATGACCCGGTCGCCCTGCAGCGGGATGTTGAACTCGATGCCGAAGTCGCGGCGGCTGATGGAGGCGGTCGCGGTGAAGCCCGCGCGGACGCCGCCCCACGGGTCGGGGCCCACGCCGTGGAACTCGGTCAGCAGCCGGACCGGACGGGTCACGTTCTTGATCGTCAGGTCGCCGAGCAGGTGGTAGCGGGGGGTGCGGGCCCGGCGACCGGTCTTGGCGGGTTCCACGCCGGTCCCGGCGAAGCTCATCACCGGGTGGCGGCGCACGTCGAGGAAGTCGGCGGAGCGGACGTGCTCGTCCCGCTCGGCGCTGCGGGTGTCGATCGAGCCCATCCGGATCTCCGCCCGGGCGGTGGACTCCATCGGGTCCTCCCCGATCACGATCTCGCCCTCGAAGTCCGGGAACGAGCCGCGCACCGTGGTCATCAGGTGCCGGACCGAGAAAGTGATCTCGGAGTGGACCGGGTCGATGGTCCAGCGGCCGGCTTCGAGGTCGGGTACCTCGCCACCCATCAATCCCCCCAAAAGTCAGATAACCCGGCAAAAGTACCCCAAAAGTCACTCTGGTCTGGCCGGGCCCCCAGGGGGAATGCTTCGGACATGATCGGTGAACACGTGCTGGCCGGATACGTCCCCGACGCGGGCGGCCGGGAGGCACTCGACCTCGCCCGCGTGATCGTCGCGCTGACCGGCGGCCGCCTGAGCGTGGCGACCGTCCATCCGCCGGGCCTCCCCGCCGCGGCCGGCGAGGCCCGCGCACTCCTGGACCAGGTGGCCGACCTCCTGGACGGCGAACCCGCGGACCTGCTCGTCCAGGAGGGCCGCAGCGTCGGGCGCGGCCTGACCGTCCTCGCCAGCCGGATCGGCGCCGACCTGATCGTCGTCGGCTCCCCCGAGGGCGGCGCCCGCGGCCGGATCGGCGTCGGCGCCGCCGCGGACCACCTGCTCCATTCGGCGACCGAGGCCGTGATGCTCGCCCCGTCCGGCCACCGGCCGCCCGACGAGCTGGCCCGGATCACGGTCATGTACGTGCGGCGGCCGCAGTGCGACGAGGCGGTCATCCGCGCCGCCCAGGCCGCCGAGCGGCTGGAGGTGCCGCTCCGGCTGGTCACCCTGGCCATCGGCGACGTCAACCCCGAGCCCCTCCGCGACGACCTCGCCCTCGCCATCCGGCTCGCCCTGGACTCGGCGGAACTGGTCCCCGAGGACGTCACCGCCGAGGTCGCCGAGGGCGACGATGTCGCGGACGCGCTCGAGGACGTGGACTGGCCCGACGGCGAGCTGCTCGTCTGCGCGTCCAGCGAGGACGCCGCCGCCCACCGCGTCTTCCTCGGCGAGGTGGCTCTCAAGGTCCTGCGCGCGGCGCCCTGTCCGGTCGCCGTCCTCCCGCGAGGCTACTACTGAGTAGTCCCTTATGACCGGTTCCGCGGAACCGCTTGCCGCCCACCGTTTACCTCGGCTACATTCCGTCGAGATCGGAACGTGACCTTGGACCGGGGCGCGTTCCGTCCCCCGGTCGGGCGCCACCTCGCCCGAACGAGCGAGGCGCGTCAGGAGCGAGATGGACCCGATCGGCAAGAAGCTGCTCGACATCGCCACCAAGGAGCTCGGGTACACCGAGAAGGGCGACGGCTACACCAAGTTCGGCGAGTGGTACCGCAAGAACCTCGACGGCGACCACGACGAGTACTTCTCGACGGCGCCCTGGTGCGACATGTTCCTCGCCTGGGCCGCCGACAAGGCCGACGTCGCCGGCCAGGCCGGGCAGTTCGCCTCCACCGTCGACCACGCCAAATGGTTCAAGAAGAACGACGCCTGGGGCCACGACCCCGAACCCGGCGCCATCGTCTTCTACGACTGGAACGGCTCCGGCGACATCGACCAGATCGACCACGTCGGCATCGTCGAGAAGGTCGACGGCCACACGCTCCACACCATCGAGGGCAACGCCGACGGCTACAAGCTCATGCGCAAGACCCGCGACATGGACTCCGTCGTCGGCTTCGGCTACCCGTCCAAGATCAAGGTCGAGGCCAAGTACGCCCCGAAGCACGCCGCCCCCGCCCCCACCGTCGACCAGGTCGGCGCCCCCGCCCCCACGACGCGCACCCACGAGCAGCAGCAGCACTCCCCCTCCCCCGAGAACGTCCCCGCCCAGGAGGTCGTCCTCGGCGGCATTCTCGCCTTCGTCCTCTGCGGCACCGTGGCCCTCGCGGCCGGCCGCGCCGCCGCCGCGAAGGCCCCCACGTCCCCGCCCATCCGCGTCCGCAAGCGCGGCAAGCACCACCGCCCCGCCACCCCCGTCGCCCTCCCCGCCGACGTCACCCCCGCCGACCTCGACGCCGCGGACGCCGGCACCACCCTGATGCCCGCCATCTCCCTCGCCGCCGCCCACGCCGCCGAGGACCGCGAGTTCTGGGGCCGCATCGCCCACCTCGAAGAGGACAGCGAGCTCGACTTCTGGAACACCCTGCACGCCGAGCTCACCGACTCCGCATCCGACCGGTACGCAAGCACTCCAGGATTCCGCTAGAGTTGTTCGTGCGAGCCCGGGGGGCGACCCCCGGACCGACACGCGGACGTGGCTCAGTTGGTAGAGCATCACCTTGCCAAGGTGAGGGTCGCGGGTTCGAATCCCGTCGTCCGCTCTGAGAGGCCCCCGTCAGGCAGGCCTCGCTCTGGTGGAGTGGCCGAGAGGCGAGGCAACGGCCTGCAAAGCCGTGTACACGGGTTCAAATCCCGTCTCCACCTCGCAGCACACGCAAGGGCGATTAGCTCAGTGGGAGAGCGCTACCTTGACACGGTAGAGGCCACTGGTTCAATCCCAGTATCGCCCACGAGTCGGGCCACCATGGTCGGCGCTTTGCGCCTTCCCCGGTGGCCCGCAATGCTTTCCTGGGGGCGACCCCCAGACCCCCGAGTCGGGCCACCATGGTCGGCGCCTTTGGCGCCTTCCCGGTGGCCCGCAATGCTTTCCTGGGGGCGACCCCCAGACCCCCGATGTGGAGGACTCCGTCCCCCACACCCCCTGCGCGCGTGCTGAGCCTTCTGGCACACCCTCGGGACTCGCTTGGCTGGGCTTACTGCTCGGCAGATTCTCCCTCTCTGCCCCTGGCTGTAGGTTCTCGGAACCGCGTGGCTGGCCTCGTGACGTCGGGCATGGAGGGCGCATACTCGCTCTGGTCGAGTCGCTGTGAACGCAGCTGCGGCCGCGCTGGCCAACCAGTACTACTGACCGGCTCAGCGGTGCGTGGGTGGTTGCGCCTCAGCGCGTTGACTCTCACATCGGTGTGAAGTTCTAGCGTCCCCACATGACCGTTGGGCGGTGCCATCCGGCACTGCCGCGGCTTCATGCTGAGGAGAGAACATGTCCGCTGCTCTGCCCGTTTCCAGGCTTGGTCGCGTCGTGCGCGGGGACGGGCCCGGGCTGCTGCTCGCCCATGGGGCCGGGGGCGGGATCGACGCTAACTACGGGCCCGTCATGGACGTGCTCGCCGCGGGGCACACCGTCGTAGGGCCCGACTTTCCCGGCAGCGGCCGGACCCCTCGGGCCGACGCGCCGCTCACGCTGGACGCGCTCGCCGACCTACTGGTCGCCACCGCCGTCGAAGAGGGGCTGGAGACCTTCGCCGTCTCCGGATTCTCGCTGGGCTGCCCCGTCGCCGTCCGGGCCGCCGCCCGGCACCCCGAGCGCGTCACCGCCCTCGTCCTCACCGCGGGCTTCGCCTACCCCAATCCTCGCTTCCTGCTGGCGGTCCGGCTGTGGCGGCACCTGCTCCTCCAAGGGGAACTGGAGCAGCTGGCCGGTCTGCTCTCCCTGATCGGACTCAGCGCCCCCGCCGTGGACGCCCTGGGCGAAGACGAGCTCAACGCGGCCGTCAGGGCCGCCGCGGCCACGGTCCCGCCCGGGACGCCGGAACACGTCGATCTCATCGAGGCGGTCGACGTCCGGGCCGACCTGCCCGAGCTGGCCGTGCCCGCGCTCGTCATCTCCCCCACGCTCGACCAGCTCGTCACCCCGCCGCATCACCGGCAGCTCGCTGACGGGATCCCCGGCGCGCGCTACGCCGAGATCGCGACAGGGCACCTTCCCTTCCTTGAGCGGCCCGAGGAATGGGCCGCACTCATCCGCGACTTCCTGGAGGAGAACTGACGGCGGTCAGGAGTCGAGGACGGCGGCGACCGCTTCGATCTCCACGAGCTGGCCGTCGTAGCCGAGGACGGTGACGCCCATCAGCGTGCTGGGGACGTCGCGGTCGCCGAATGCGTCCCGGACCACTTCCCAAGCCGTCACCAGGTCTTCCTGCCGGGCCGAGGCGACGAGTACTCGGGGGCTGATGACGTCGTGGATCGACGCCCCGGCGTCCGCCAAGGCTGTGCGCATGTTCTCCAAGGCTTTGGCCGCCTGGTCGGCGTAGTCGCCGATCGCGGCGGTGGAGCCGTCCTCGTTCAGCGGGCATGCCCCGGCGAGGAAGCCAGGCGGGCCCCCGCCGGGGCGGGCGCCGCGGTGGTGGATGGGTTTTTTCGGCCGTCTCAGCGTTGCAGCTGCGGGGTGAACGCCGCCGCGCGGGCGTAGAGCTTGTACAGCTTGAACTGGCCGGCGAAGGAGAGGCCGCAGGCGTTGTCGAGGACGCTGGTCGCCTTCTGGTTGCTGAGGGTGGTGCCCCGCGCCCCGGGGTGGTCGATCTGGCCGCCCATGAACACCTGCATCCTGGTCAGCATGTGGTTGCGCTGATCGGTGTTCATCCCGTGCCAGGAGTGGCACGTCACCGCCGCGAGCAGCGCGTCGTTGAGCTCCCCCGTCGCGCCGTGGTCATGGCCGTCGGCGGGCGCGGCCTTCGCGGCGGTCGGGGACTTGAACCAGGGGCACGGGCCGCCGGGCTTCAGGTCGGACATGCAGATGAACAGCTCGGCCTCGTTCTCGAGGTTGCCGAGACCGATGCTCAGCCAGGGGACCTTGCCGTTCAGGCAGTCGGGCAGGTTATTCGGGGAGCCTGTCGCATTGCCGTTGGAGTACCAGCAGTTGCCCACGTTGCCGGGGAAGGCGTCCCACCAGAAGTCGACGCCGTTGCCGGACATCGTGTTGCCGTGGAACGAGTTGCGGTGGGACGTGGACAGCTTCAGCGGGTCGCAGCCGGTGATGGGGCCGTTCCCGGGCCCGCAGACGAAGGCGTCGGGGACGGCGAACAGCATCGCGCCGCGCCTCCTGTTGTCGCGGAAGCGGTTGTCGCGGACGACGTTGTCGTCGCCGCCCGCGATCCACATGCCGGTGCCGACGGGGACCGGCACCGTCGGCACCACGTCGCTGCCGGGCAGGTAGGGGTTGAAGTTGTTGGAGGAGAAGTCGTTCTTCTCGATCAGGTCGCCCTGCTGCGGGAAGCCGGGGTGCCCCGCCGCGGTGAACACGTCGGTCGTGAAGCCGAGAGCGTTGCCGTAGAAGTTGTTGTGGTGCAGCCAGGTGCCGCTGCCGTCGGTGCCGGAGTAGCCGCTGGTGTTGTGGTGGGAGTCGCAGTAGCGGATCTCCTGGCTGTAGCGCGCCGTCGGATAGAACTTCGGGTCGCGGCCGGCCGAGGTCTTGGCGCCCGACCCCGGGTAGAGCCCGGAGTCGCCGTTGCCCGCCGCCTCGCAGTTCTGCATCACGCCGTGGTCCTCGACGAAGGTGAGGACGCCGTACTCGCCCGCGTAGAAGGTCTTGAAGCGGTCGAGCAGGTACCCGTTGCTCTCCAGCACGTAGATGTCGTGCTCCTCGGCGTGCCGGACGGTCACGTTCCGCAGGACGAAGCCGTCGGCCCGATCGGCGCGGATGCCCACGTCCTTCGCCGAGCGGCGCGGGCCGCCGTTGCCGGACGAGGGGTCGCCGGCCTCCACCACCACGTCGTCCGCGCTGACGCCGGAGCCTTCGAGCTGGAGGTTGCACCGCACGCACGCGCCCCGGTTGGGGATGCCGTGCCGGTCGACCAGCGGCGGATCCGGGTCCTTGCCGGAGCCGGGCGAACGGCCCAGGACGGCGATGAGGTTGGCGTCGTTCTGGCACATGTACTCGCCGAGGTAGGAGTAGGCCCCCGTGGTCAGCTTGTACGGGTCGCACGCCTTGTCGTGGGTGGGCTTCGCGCGGGAGGTGGGCTCGGTGTAGACGCCCGGCAGGACCACGACCCGGTCGTTGTTGCCCGAGGCGGTCACCGCGGGCTGGATCTCGCCGTACCGGCACCGCGCGGCCAGCGCCCGGTTGATCCGCGTGAGCTCCCGCGCCTCCGCGGCGCTGAACCGCCGGTGGTCGTGCGGCCGGATGTCGTAGCCCGACTTCCGCGCCCGCCTGATCGAGGCGTCCAGCCGCTTGAGCGAGTCGGGGCGGCACACCACGCGGGTCGTGCTGCCCTTGGTCGTCGTGAGCGACGACGCCAGGCTCCTGGCCTTCGGCACCGCGCCGCCCGCGCACGGGCTGACCGAGCAGTCCGGGCCGGGCAGCGGCCAGTAGGAGGGACGCTCGATGTGCGCGTCCGCGCTCACCATCAGCCCGAGGACCAGCCCGGACGCCGTGGCGACGACCAACCAGAGCCTGCCGAGAAAACGTCTGCCCATCAGCCAACCTCGTCCTGCTCGGCCCGCGAACCACGAAATTTGAGCGAAATTCACGTTCAATCTAGCGACGATGCGGGCCGCTTCAAGGTCCACAACCGGTCACCGCGCCCCCTGGGCCGGTGCGAGTACGATGGCGCCGCACTGCCCAGGGTCCGCCGGCGCGAAGTATTGGGGGAAGGTCTCCTCGTGAACGGCTGGGCCCTCTCGCTCGTCCTCGTCGCAGCCGTCGTGCACGCGTTCTGGAACTTCTCCGCGAAGCGGGTCGGCGACGGAGGCGCGCCGTTCGTCTTCCTCTACTACACCGTTTCGGCCATCGTGTTCGCCCCGGCGGCGTTGGTCTTCCTGGCGCTGGCCCCGCAGCGTCCGCAGTGGACATGGCTGCTTGCGGCGCTGGTGACCGCGATCCTGCACGTCACGTACGGGATCGTGCTGCAGCGCGGGTACGCCGTCGGTGACCTGTCGGTCGTCTATCCCCTGGCCAGGGGCACCGGGCCGCTGCTGTCGGTGCTGGTGGCGGTCCTCTTCCTCGGCGAGGAGCCCGGCCTGCCCGGGCTGGTCGGCGCGCTCCTGGTGATCGTCGGCATCCTGGTCGTCAGCGGCGGCGCACCGGCGGAGGGAGGCGCCTCTCCGGCGCGCCGCCGAGCGGGCGTCCTCTACGGCCTGCTGACCGGCGTCGTGATCGCGGGCTACACGCTGTGGGACGCGCATTCGGTCACGGAACTGGCGGTCCCGCCGCTGGTCTACTTCGGCTCCGGCGCGCTCGCGCAGAGCCTGCTCCTCGCGCCGTACGCGTTGCGGGACAGGGCACGGGTCGGCCGCCTGTGGCGCGACCACCGGCGCGAAGTGCTCATCATCGGCCTGCTGTCCCCGGTTGCGTACCTGCTCGTGCTCTTCGCGCTCCGGATCGCGCCGGTCAGCCTGGTCGCTCCCGCCCGCGAGCTGAGCATCGTGCTCGGCGGGCTGGCCGCGTGGCGGGTCCTGGGCGAGGCGAACGCCGTCCGCCGCCTGGCGGGCTCGGTCGTGGTGCTGGCCGGGATCGCCGCCATCGCGATGGCCTGACCCCCGCGGCCGCGGTCAGAAGGCGATGGCGACCTTGCCCCGGGCGTGGCCTCGCTCGATGTAGCGGAGGGCCTCGGGGAGCTCCGCGAACGGGTAGGTCCGGTCGATGACGGGCGTGACCCGCTCCTCCTCCATCAGTTCGGCCAGGAACCGCAGGTCCGCGGCGTTGGGCCTCCAGCCGACATGGTCGATGCGCTGGCTGACGAAGGGGGAGGCCAGGGCGCCGCGGACGATCTGCCCCGCGGGGCCGAGCAGCCCGCCGCGCGGCGAGGCGATGCCGCCCACGATCACCAGCGTGCCGCGGGACGCCAGGCAGCGCCGCAGTTCGGCGAACGGCCGGTCGCCAACGATGTCCATGAGCAGGTCGTACCGTCCTTTCCGCTCCGTGAAGTCCTCGCGGGTGTAGTCCACGACATGGTCCGCGCCCAGGGAGCGGACCAGTTCGAGGTTGCGGGTGCTGCACACGCCTGTGACCTCGGCTCCGAACGCCTTGGCGAGCTGGACCGCGAACGTCCCGATGCCGCCGGAGGCACCGTTGACGAGGACCCGCTGCCCGGCGGAGATCCTCCCCGTGTCCCGCAGCCCCTGCAGCGCGGTGTGCGCGGCCATCGACACCGACGCCGCCTGCTCGAAGGTGAGGCGCGCCGGCTTGACCGCCAGCCGGTCCTGCGGGACGGCGGCGGCCTCGGCGAACGATCCGAGGCGGACCTCTCCGAAGACCTCGTCGCCGGGGCGCAGCCCGGTCACCGCGGGCCCCGTCCGCTCCACGACGCCGGCGAGGTCGGCGCCGAGGACGAGGCCCGGCCTCGGCCGCCGCAGGCCGCAGCTGAGCCGGACGAGCTTCGGGTCGGCCCGCAGGTGGCGCCAGTCGTAGGGGTTGACGGCCGCCGCCCGCACCCGCACGAGCACCTCGTCGGGGCCGATGCCGGGTTCGTCGACGTCCTTGAGGGCCAGCACGTAGGGCGGGCCGTAGCGGTCCCAGGTCCAGGCCTTCATGACGGCCCCGCGTTGCGCGGGGGCGGGGGAAGCGTCCGTCGTACGCCGTAAGGTTCTCATACGCCGTAAGGTAATCGTACGGCGTAAGGCAGTCAAGGGGCGCGGCGTGGCGGACTTCCGGCGCGAAGCGTCCGGCGGCCTCGGCGGGCGACCGGAAGGGGGTCAGGCACCGGCGGCGCGGCGCCGCTCCAGCCCTTCGAGGATCAGGTCGAGGGCGAACTCGAACTCGAACTGGTCGTCGCAGAAGCCGAGGGTGCCGTCCGGATCGTCGTGGACGGCGTCCGCCAGCATCCCGGCGAGGTTGGGGAACCGGCCGGCCATCCGCTCCATCACGGCGGGGTCGTCGGCGGCCTGGGCCTCGCCGGGCTGGAACAGCTCCTGAGCGAACCCGAGGGCCCGGCTGCCCAGGACGTGAAGGGCGCGGTGGGCCAGGTCGAACGAGAGCCCGCCCGCCCGGAGGAGCCCGACGACCTGGTCGTAGTACGCGATGACGAACGGGTTCACGGTGCTGCGGGCGCCGAGCAGCTCCGGGGCCCAGCGGTGGCGGAGCAGGACGGTCCGGGCGGCCAGGATCCGCGCGCGCAGCGCCGCCCGCCAGTCCCGCTCGGGCGGCGGGGCCTCGGCCTTCTCCACCGCCGCCATGATCTCGTCGAGGACCACCTCGACCACGCCGTCGAGGACGGCCTCCTTGTTGGCGACGTGGTGGTACAGCGACATCGCCTCGACCCCGACCTCCTGCGCGAGCCGGCGCATGGTGAGCGCCTCGAGGCCCTCGCGGTCGGCGAGGCGCACGGCCGCCCGCAGCACCCGCCCGCGGCTCAGCGGGATCCGCGGCCGCTCGGCCGCCTCGTCGGCGCCGGTCCGTGAACTCAATGATCTTCCTCCCGACGCACCCTACCCGTACACGGTAAGTCTCCCGCCGCCCCGGAATGGGTGGCGCGGCACGGTACCTCTAGGGGCGGGGGGTCGCGCGGTTCGGGCGGTAGGGGGTGAGCGCTCCGGACGGCCTGCCGGCGATCTCCTCGGCGATCAGGGCGGCGAGGTGGGGGGCGAGGGTGATGCCGCTGTGGGTGACGGCGGTGTACAGGCCGGGGCGCTGGAAGCCGGCGAGCGGGTAGCCGTCCACCGGCAGCGGGCGGACGCAGCGCCGCACCTCGGCGACCTGCGCGGTGAGGGCGGGGATGAGGGCACGCGCGCGGGCGAGCAGCTCGCCGCCGACCGCCCGGACGCGCGCCGGGGAGGCCGTCTCGTCGATTCCGGCGTCCAGGTCGTCGGCTTCCAGGACCAGTCCCCCGGTGTCGGCGGGGCGGGCGGACAGGCCGGGGGCATGGACGAGTCCGTTGATGACGCCGTGTGCCGCGGAGGTGGTGGCGACGAGGCACGGGGCGGCCGAACCGGGCTCGGACGGGTCGACCAGCGGGAGGGCGACCCCGGCGGTGGCCAGGAGCGCGGGGCTGTGCCGGCCCGCCGCGCAGACCGTGAGGTCGGCGTCCAGGTCGCGGCCGTCGTCGAGCCGCACGCCGGTCACGCGGTCGCCGACCGTGTTGAGGCGGACCGCGCGGCCCGCCACCAGGTCGGCGCCGGAGTCGCGGGCGCGCCGGACCAGGGCCCGCGCGGCGGGGCCTCCGTGCAGGTGGGCCTCGCCGGGGTAGTGCGCGACGAGCGCGTCCGGTGGAGCGGCGACGTGCGGTTCCAGCTCGCGGAGGCGGTCGGAGGTGATCAGTCCGGCGGGGTAGCCGAGGCCGGAGAGGCGGGCGACCCGGTCGGCCAGCCGCTCCTTCGCGCCGTCGGAGGCCGCCCAGGTGACGTTGCCCGACGGCCGGTACCAGGCCGGGTCGCCGAAGCCGGCCGCCAGGTCGCGCCAGGCCGACATCGCCGCGGTCCGGAACCGGTGGTAGGCCGGGTCCGCGGGATCGTTGGCGTTGATCCAGGCGTAGCTCGTGCCGGACGTCCCGGCGCCGGGCCCCTCCGCCTCCACCACGGTGACGCGTACGGGGGCGCCGGACGCGGGGCGGGTGAGCCGATCCGCCAGCGCGGCGCCGATGATCCCTGCTCCCACGACCAGGACGCGCATGCCCCCAGGATGACATCCGTCCCGCCCCGCCGTTCTGCGGTGCGCGGAATCTCTGGGGCCCGCGGCGCGGCCGATCTACGATGTGCGCATGGCCGAGACCGTGCGACCGCTCATGCCCGCCGACGACATGCCCGCCGACGAGGCGCCTCGCGAGCCGAGCGCGGCGCGCCCGGCGGAGCCGCTGTGGCGCGACGCGCTCGGCCAGTGCCTGAGGCGCCTGCGCCTCGAACGCGGCGAGATCCTGGTGGAGACCGCCCGCCGCGCCGGGGTGTCGCCGCAGTACCTCTCGGAGATGGAACGCGGCGTCAAGGAGCCGTCGAGCGAGATGATCGCCGCCGTCGCCGGCGCGCTGGACGTGACGCTCGGCGACCTGACGCTCGCGATCGCGACGACCCTGCTGGCCGTGCCGGCCGGAAGGGCTCCGGCCGGCCCGACCTGCCAGGCCGCGTACGCCCTGGCGGCGTAGGCGGTCCGCTACGCGGGCATCGGCTGCCGCTCCTCGATCACGTGGTCGATGAGGCCGTAGTCCAGCGCCGTGTTCGCGGTGAACACGCGGTCGCGGTCGGTGTCGGCGCGCAGCGTCGCGATGTCCTGGCCGGTGTGCCGGGACAGGATGCTCTCGATGTCGGCGCGCACCCGGACGACCTCGTCCGCCTGGAGGATGAGGTCCGGGATCGCTCCGCGGCCCTGGCCCATCGGCTGGTGCAGGACGACGCGGGTGTGGGGCAGCGCCGCGCGCTTGCCGGGAGTGCCCGCGGCGAGGAGGACGGCGCCGACGGCGACCGCCTGGCCCACGCACGTCGTCGCCACCTGCGGGCGGATGTAGCGCAGCGTGTCGTACACGGCGAGCATCGCGCTCGGGTCTCCGCCCTCGCAGTTGATGTACAGCTGGATGTCGCGCTCGGGGTTGTCGGACTCCAGGTACAGCAGCTGCGCGACGAGCGCGTTGGCGACGCCCGCGTCGATGGCGGTGCCGAGGTAGATGATCCGCTCCGTCAGCAGGTGCGAGTAGACGTCCATGATGCGCTCGCCGCGGGGGTGCTGCGCGATGACGTTCGGGATCGTGTAGGTGCTCATCGTGCGGCTCCTCCGGACGGGGCGCCGAGCCCCACGGGTCGGTGGCGGGTCGGCATGACCTCGTCGAACGTGCTGACGATCGCGTCGACGAAGCCGTATTCGAGCGCTTCGTCCGCCGTGTACCAGCGGTCGTGCAGCGAGTCCTCGAAGACCCGCTCGATGGGCTGGCCGGTGTCCTCGGCGATGAGCCCGAGCACCGTGTCGCGGGTGTGGCGCAGGTCGTTCGCCTGCAGCTCGATGTCGACGGCGGCGCCCGCGATCCCGGCGGAGCCCTGGTGCATCAGCACGCGGGCGTGCGGCATGGCGCGGCGCTTGCCGGGCGTGCCGGACGACAGCAGGAACTGCCCGGCGCTGTAGGCGATGCCGAGCACCAGTGTGGACACGTCGCACGGGATGAGCCGCATGACGTCGCGGATCGCGAGCATCGACGGCACCGACCCGCCGGGGGAATGGATCCACAGCGCGATGTCGGTCGAGGCGTCCTCCCTCGCCAGGATCATCAGCTGCGTCGCCAGCAGCGTGCCGTTGTCGTCGTCCAGCGGGCCGTCGAGGACGAGGACGCGCTGCTGGTAGAGCTCGCGCCGCACTCGTTCGTTGAACAACGGGATTGCCTGTTCCTCGCTCATGCCCTCCACTCTGCGCCCGCCCGCGCACCGGTCGAAGCCTGTGCTGCTCTGGGCGGATCCGCCCAGAGCAGCGCGGCCCGCACGGGTCCGCGCCCGCGCGGCGTCTTTGCGCCCGCGAGGGCTTGTCGCCTGCTCAGAGCGGGTATCAGCAGTCTTCGGGCCACGAGGCCGGGACGGACGCCGGGAGGAAGCCGTGCGCGAGGAGACGAGGGGCATGGACGCCGAGACGGACGTCGAGCGGCGCGTCCAGCGCGTCGGCACCGGCGCGAGCGACCGGCCGGGGATGCTGGAGACCGAGGGCGGGCCGGGCGGGGACGAGGCCGAGAGCGACGTGCGGGAGCGCGTCCGGCACCTCGGGACGGGCGGGCAGGCGGTCGACCTCGGCGCGGACGCGTTTGAGGTAGGCGTGGGTTTCGGGGAGGTTCTCGC
>NZ_JBFARL010000215.1:0-12911 GCF_040674655.1 Actinomadura sp. NPDC049753
CACTCCAGGAGGAGTGACCTCGACGGGTTTCATCAGCGACCTCCACTCAACGGTTACATGTCCGTTCTCAGGCCTGCTCTAGGCCGCCGGCGGCGGCCTAGAAGGCGAGCGCCTGGGCGCGGCGGCGGACCTCGGTCCCCCGGTTCTCGGTGAGCGCGTCCACGGGCGTTCCCGGCAGCGTGTCGTCGGCCGTGAACAGCCACCGGATGGTCTCGGCGTCGTCGAAGCCGGCGTCCGACAGGAGGGTCAGCGTGCCGGGCAGTCCCTTGATGACCTGGCCGTCCTTGATGAAGGCCGCGGGCACCATCGGCTCCCCGCCCCGGCGCACCGCGAGAATGCGGTGCTCGTGGATGAGCTGCTTGATCCGGTTGGGCTTGATCCCCAGCCTGTCGGCGGTCTCCCGGAGGGTGAGCCACTCGCCGGCCAGGGCGTCGGTGCGGGGGTCCAGTGCGCTGTCAACGGTTGCGTGCATCTGCGTCACGCCCCCTTGCTACCACGCCTTCGGAAGACTCAAACCCGCTGCGCAGCCGTTACGTCCCCTCTGATCGCTCTGCGCGAACAGCCTGCCGCACGGGGACGTCCGGGTCGGCGATCGCCTCCGGATCCACCGGCGTCCCCGCGGCGATCACGCGCCTCGCCTGCACCAGGTCGCGGGGCCGGCCGACGGTGAGGATCGCGTCGAGGCGGTCTCCGGTCAGCCACGCCACCGCCCATCTGGAATCGGACGGGTCGCCCCTGCGCACGAGCCGTTCGGACGCGGAGTGGTCGCCCGCGTACTGGACCATGCGCCCGAACTGCTCCGACCAGAAGTACGGGGCGGCGTCGTACACGGCGTCCTGCCCGAGGAGGGCCGCGGCGGCGACCTCCGGGGCGTTCAGCGCGGTGTCCCAGTGCTCGACGAGGAGCCTGCGCCCGTAGCGGTGCGACCACCAGGCGGCGCAGTCGCCGACCGCCACGACGTCCGGGCGCAGCGCGCCCGGGGCCTCCTCTCCCATGTAGGTCCGGAACGAGCCGTCGGTGACGACACCGCGCTCCAGCAGCAGCCCGGAGCCCTCCAGCCACGACAGGACGGGCCGGACCCCGACGCCGACGACCACCTCGTCGGCGTCGACGCGGCCTCCCCCGGCGAGGACGAGGCCGCCGTCGCGCACCTCCGCGACCTTGACCCCGGTCCGCAGCTCGACGCCGGCCTCCGCGTACCAGGGGGCGGTGAGCGCGCCGACCTCGGGCCCGATCGCGCCCGCCAGCGGGGTGTCGGCCGCCTCCACGACGGTGACCGCGCAGCCCCGGCGGGCCGCGGCGGTGGCGACCTCGGCGCCGATCCAGCCCGCGCCGACGATCACGATGCGGGCGCCCGCGGTGAGCCGGGCGCGCAGGTCGCGGGCCTCGTCGATGGTGCGCAGCACGTGCTGCCGCCCCTCCCCGGGCAGCGTGATCGGGGCGGCGCCGGTCGCGATCACGAGCCCGTCGAAGGGCAGGTCGCCCGCCGTGGACGCCACCGTGCCGCCGCGTCCGGGCCCGTCCAGCCGCAGGCCGGTGGCGCGCTCGCCGAGCAGCAGCTCGCAGCGCAGCGCGTCCCAGTCGGCGTCGACGGTCGTGTCGTCGGACTCGCCCGCGAGGACGGCCTTCGACAGCGGCGGCCGGTCGTAGGGCCGGTGCCGCTCCGCCGACACGAGGGTCAGCGCGCCCTCGTACCCCTTGCTCCGCAGGGCCTCGACGGCGCGCACGCCGGCCAGCCCGCCACCCACGACGATGACCCTCTCCATGAAGGTCACCCTAACGGGCGGCGATCCGCGGATGGACAGGTGTCCAGGCAGTCGCCCGGTTCGCCGAGGTCGTAAGGTGGGGGCAGCGGAACGGCACAGCAGAACAGCACAGAGCGCGGGAGTCCGGTGCGACCGGGCTGAGAGGGCGGCTGAACGGGCCGCCGACCGCCACGACCTGATCCGGATCATGCCGGCGAAGGGAGCGCGCATGCAGATCGTCATCATCGGCGCCGGGGTGATCGGCCTGGCCACCGCCTGGCGGACCGCCGCCGGCGGCGCCGCCGTCACCCTGGTCGACCCCGCGCCCGCCTCCGGGGCCTCCGCCGTGGCGGCGGGCATGCTCACCCCGGTCAGCGAGCTGACCTACGGCGAGGAGCCGCTGCTGCGGCTCGGCCTCGCCTCCCGCGACCGGTACGGCGCGTTCGTCGCCGAACTGGAGGAGCTGACCGGCCTCGACACCGGGTACCGCACCGACGGGATCATCGAGGTCGCGTTCGACTCCGACGACCTGCGGCACCTGGACGACCTGCGCCGGTTCCAGGAGAGCCTGGGCATCCCCGCCGAGGCGCTCACCGGCCGCGAGTGCCGGCGGCTGGAGCCGATGCTCGCGCCCGGCGTGCGCGGCGGCCTGCTCGCCCCCGAGGACGGCTCGGTCGACCCCCGCAGGCTCGCCCCTGCGCTGCTGGCGGCGTGCGACCGGCTGGGGGTCCGGCTTGTCCGGCGGCGGGCGGAGCGGGTCGTCGTCGAGAACGACGCCGCCGCCGGCGTGGGCCTGGACGACGGCACGGTGATCCCCGCGGACCGGGTGCTGCTGGCCGCCGGGCCGTGGTCGGGCGACCTCGGCGGCCTGCCTCCCGGGACCGTTCCACCCGTCCGCCCGGTCAAGGGCCAGGTGATCCGGCTGCGCACCCGCGCGCCGTTCCTGCGGCGGTCGACCCGCGGCCTCGTCCGGGGATCGTCGGTCTACCTGGTGCCACGTGCCGACGGAGAGATCGTGGTCGGCGCCACCCAGGAGGAGCTGGGCTTCGACACGCGGGTCACCGCCGGCGGGCTGTGGGAGCTGCTGCGCGACGCCCGCGAGCTGCTCCCCGGCATCACCGAGCTGGAGTTCGCCGAGGTAACCGCCGGGCTGCGGCCCGGCTCCCCCGACAACGCGCCCGTGATGGGCCCGACCGCGCTGCCCGGTCTGCTGGTGGGCACCGGGCACTTCCGCAACGGCATCCTGCTCACGCCCGTGAGCGCCGACATCCTGTCCGCGATGCTGCTGGACGGGCCCGTCCCCGAGGTCGCCGGGCCGTTCGCCCCCGACCGCTTCTCCCCCGAGGTGAGCGCATGAAGGTGATCGTCAACGGTGAGCCGCGCGAGCTGCCCGACGGCGCGAGCGTGGCCGAGGTCGTCGCGTCCGTCACCGCGGCCGCGACGGGCGTGGCCGCGGCGCTGAACGACGAGGTCGTCCGGCGCGCGGAGTGGGCGGCCACGCCCCTGCGGGACGCCGACCGCATCGAGGTGCTGACCGCGGTCCAGGGAGGATGAGGATGAACGACACCGACGGACTGGTCATCGCGGGCGAGGAGCTGGGCTCGCGGCTGATCATGGGAACGGGCGGGGCCCCGAGCATGGCGGTGCTGCGCGAGGCGCTGACCGCGTCCGGGACGGAGCTCACCACGGTCGCGATGCGCAGGGTGGACCCGTCCGCGCGCGGCTCGGTGCTGGACGTGCTGACCGAGTGCGGCATCCGGGTGCTGCCGAACACCGCCGGCTGCTTCACCGCGGGCGAGGCCGTCCTGACCGCCAAGCTCGCCCGGGAGGCGCTCGGGACGAACTGGGTCAAGCTGGAGGTGATCGCCGACGAGCGCACGCTGCTGCCCGACCCGATCGAACTGGTCGAGGCCGCCGAGCAGCTCGTCGACGACGGCTTCGTCGTCCTGCCCTACACCAGCGACGACCCGGTCCTGGCGCACCGGCTGGAGCAGATCGGCTGCGCGGCCGTGATGCCGCTCGGCTCGCCGATCGGGTCGGGGCTCGGCATCCGCAACCCGCACAACATCGAGCTGATCGTGGAGCGCGCGACCGTCCCGGTGATCCTCGACGCGGGGCTCGGCACGGCGTCGGACGCGGCCCTCGCCATGGAGCTCGGCTGCGACGCCGTGCTCCTCGCGACGGCCGTCACCCGCGCGCAGTCGCCGGCGCGGATGGCCGCCGCGATGCGGCACGCGGTCGAGGGCGGGCGGCTCGCGCGGCTCGCGGGGCGCATCCCCAAGCGCCGCTACGCCCAGGCGTCCTCCCCGTTCGACGGGCTCGCGACTTCGTAGCGACACTAAAGCCATACATGTAGAAATATTCGCTGGACCTGAACAGTCTCGCGCCACCACACTGGACACACCGGGGCGCAACCGCACACATCGCTTCGGTGTCGATGGAAGCGTCCCCTCCATAAGGTGCGTGACATGCAGCAAAACAGCGGTGCGCGCGCGAACAAGCTCGCGGTGGCGGCGGCGACGGTCACGGTGGTCTTCTGGGCCTCGGCCTTCGTCGCCATCCGAAGCGCGGGCGACGAGTACAGCCCCGGCGCCCTCGCCCTCGGCCGCCTCCTGTCCGGGACGGTCGTGCTGGGGGCGATCTGGCTCGTCCGGCGCGAGGGCCTGCCTCCCAAGGCCGCCTGGCCCGGCATCGCCACCGCCGGCCTTCTGTGGTTCGGCGCCTACATGGTCGTCCTGAACTGGGGCGAGCAGCTGGTGGACGCGGGCACCGCCGCCCTCGTCGTCAACATCGGGCCGATCCTCATCGCGCTCCTCGGCGGCTGGCTGCTGAAGGAGGGGCTGTCGCCCCGGCTGCTGCTCGGCATGGCCGTGTCGTTCACCGGCGCCGCCGTCGTCGGGCTGTCGATGTCCGGCGACGGCCGCGCGTCCGTCGGCGGGGTGCTGCTCTGCCTGGCCGCCGCCGTCACCTACGCGGCGGGCGTCGTCGCCCAGAAGCCCGCGCTCCGGCACGCGTCGGCGCTGCAGTTCACCACGTTCGCCTGCGCGATCGGCACGGTCGCCTGCCTGCCGTTCTCCGGGCAGCTCGTCTCGCAGGCCGCGCACGCCCCCGCGGGCGCCACCCTCAACATGGTCTACCTGGGCGTTTTCCCGACCGCGGTCGCCTTCACGACCTGGGGATACGCCCTCGCCCGCACGACCGCCGGGAAGATGGGCGCCACCACCTACGCCGCGCCCGCCCTCGTGGTGGGGATGTCGTGGCTGTTCCTCGACGAGGTCCCCGGCCCGGTCACCCTCGCCGGCGGGCTGCTGTGCCTCGCCGGCGTGGCCGTCTCCCGCAGCACGCGGTCGCTGCGCCGCCGCGTCCCGCCCGTCACTCCCGAACCGGGCGCCCCGGAGGAGTCACCCTCCGGGCTCATCGATGCTCATACTCGCGACGGATGAGAACCACGCGGAATCGCCCGTAAACTCGCACCGATGGACGCGACGGTTGCTGACCCACTCGTCGGGCGGGTGCTCGACGGGCGGTACCGCATTGAGTCCCGCATCGCGCGCGGCGGCATGGCCACGGTCTACCTCGCGCGCGACCTCAGGCTCGACCGCGTCATCGCGATCAAGGTGATGCACGCCGGACTCGCCTCGGACGAGGACTTCGTCGCCCGCTTCATCGGCGAGGCCAAGGCCGCCGCGGCGCTGTCCCACCCGAACGTCGTCGCCGTCTACGACCAGCGCACCGACGGCGAGCACGCCTTCCTGGTGATGGAGTACGTCGCCGGCCGCACCCTGCGCGACGCGCTGAACTCGCTCGGCCGGCTCGGCCCCCGCGCCGCTCTGGAGATCATGCAGCCGGTGCTGGCGGCGCTAGGCGCCGCGCACCGGGCCGGGCTCGTGCACCGCGACGTCAAGCCCGAGAACGTGCTGATCACCGAGGACGGCCAGGTCAAGGTCGCCGACTTCGGCCTCGCGCGGGCCGAGACCGCCAGCAAGATGACCAAGACCGGCATGATCATCGGGACGGTCGGCTACCTGGCGCCCGAGCAGGTGCTGTCCGGCAACGCCGACTTCCGCTCCGACGTCTACGCCGCCGGGATCATGCTGTTCGAGCTGATCACCGGCCGGCTCCCCCACCAGGGCGACACGCCCCTCGCCGTCGCCTACAAGCACGTGAACGAGACGGTGCCGCCGCCCTCCAGCGTCGTCCCCGGCATCCCCCCGCGGGTGGACGCCCTCGTCACCGACGCCACGAGCCACGACCCGGCGCGCCGCCCGCAGGACGCGAACCAGTACCTGGCCGAGGTCGCCGAGGTGTTCGGCGGCCTCCCCCGCGACTTCGACCGCCGCGTCGAGGAGGCGTCCCGCAACGCGACGAGCGTCCTGGAGACGCCGCCCGACCACGGCCGCACCGCCGTCATGGACGCCGAGACCCTGGCCCCCCAGCACGGCGTCCGCCCCACGAGGACCGACCGCGCCCTCGGCGCGCTGACCGGCCGCTACGTCATGATCGCCATCGGCCTGGTCGCGGCGGTCGTCCTCGGCTGGGCCGTGTGGTACCAGACGTCCGGCCAGTACGAGCACGTCCCTTCCTCGATCATCGGGATGAAGGTCGCCGAGGCCCGCGACCAGCTGGAGTCCGACGGCATGGACGTGCGCACCGCCAAGGCGGTCTACAGCGACCGCGTCCACAAGGGCGGCGTCGCCAAGTCCGACCCGCCCGCCGGCGCCCGCGTCGCCAAGGGCCAGACGGTCACCCTCACCCCGTCCCGGGGCATCACGCCCCGCGAGGTGCCCGACGTCGGAGGCAAGTCCCTCGCCGACGCCAAGAAGACCCTGGAGGACAAGGGCTTCACCGTAGGCCGGACGAGCAGCAGCCCCTCGCAGACCGTCTCCAAGGGCGACGTCATCAGCACCGACCCGGACGCCGGCGAGAAGCAGTCCCCCGACGTGCCCGTCTCCATCGTCGTCTCCACGGGCATGTCGATGCCCGGCCTCCTCGGCCAGAACGGCGACGCCGCCGCCAACCAGCTGCGCTCCATGGGCCTGGACGTCACCGTCCAGAAGAAGCAGGTGAACGGCAAGGACCCCAACACGGTGATCAGCCAGGACCCGTCCGAGGGCACCGGCGTCTCCCGCGGCGACAAGGTCACCATCGTCGTCAACAAGCGCGACTGCATCGTCGACGCGGGCCCGTTCCAGTTCGGCTGCGACGACGGCGACGGCAACCAGAACGTCCCCGTCCCGGACCTGACCGGCCGCCGGGTCAACGAGGCCAAGAAGGCGCTGGAGGACTCCGGCTTCGAGGTCAACGTGACGGGCTTCGGCGGCAACGTCGTCCGCTTCCAGTCGCCCAGCAGCGGCGAGGCCCCGCGCGGCTCCACCGTGACGATCGTCCGAGGCCCCTGACCGGCTAGTCTGAACAGGCCATGACCTCACCCATCAGCCCCGTCGGGGCCCACGTTCCCGTGGCCGGCGGCCTCGCCACCGGCGGACTGAAGTACGCCGCCGAGATCGGCGCCGAGGCCGTCCAGGTCTTCGTCTCCAACCCCCGCGGCTGGGCCCTCCCCGAGGGCAAGCCCGCCGAGGACGCCAAGCTCCGGGACGAGGGCATCCCCGTCTACGTCCACACCCCGTACCTGGTCAACCTCGGCTCTCCCACCCCGGAGACGCTCGAGAAGTCGCTCGCGGCCGTCCGCCACTCCCTGACCCGGGGCCGCGCCATCGGCGCCCGCGGCGTCGTGGTCCACACCGGCTCCGCCGTCACCCGGACCTACGAAGAGGCCATGGCGCAGGTCCGCGAGCACGTCCTCCCGCTCCTCGACGAGATCCCCGAGGACGGCCCCGACCTGCTCCTGGAGCCGATGGCGGGTCAGAACAACATGCTCTGCGCCAAGGTCCAGGAGCTGGCCCCGTTCTTCGAGCGCCTCGACCACCACCCGAAACTCGGCGTCTGCTTCGACACCTGCCACGCCTTCGCCGCCGGCCACGACCTGGCGGCCCCGGGCGGCGCCAAGGACACTCTCGACGCCCTGGTCGCCGCAGTGGGCGAGGGCCGCCTGAAGCTGGTCCACGCCAACGACTCCAAGGACGCCTGCGCCTCGGCCAAGGACCGCCACGAGAACATCGGCGCGGGCCAGATAGGCGAGTCCCCCTTCGGCGACCTCTTCCGCCACCCCGCCACGGCCGGCGTCCCCTTCATCATCGAAACCCCGGGCCGAGCCCCCGCCCCCCACGCAGAAGACATCAAAACCCTCAAACGCCTACGCGACTGCGCTTAATGCTTTTTTCTCCTCCTTCGGGCCTGGCGGCCCTCCATCGTCGATAAAAGCGTGCGATCGCTGGCATCGCTTCGACTCGCCTGGCGGCTCGCTGCGCGATCAGATTCTTGCTTCGCTCGAATCTGCCTTCGGACGCGATCGCGACCGTCAGGTTGTCGCGGGGTTGCGGTGGGCTGGGGTTGTCGCAGTAGCGGGTGCAGGTGAGCGCGCAACGGTCACCTGGCGGCTCCCTATGCGGCAGCTCCTTGCTTCGCTTTGATCTGCCCCCGGATGCGGTCGCCGCCGTAGGGCGCCACCGCGTGAGGCTGTCGAGGTTGCCTGGAGGAGCTGTTGGTAGCGGGCTTTGAGCTCAGCGCCGACCCGGACCCCCTACTGCAACAACCCCAACTCCACCCGCAACCTCGCGACAACGGGGGGCCGCGATCGCGTCCGAAGGCAGGTTCGAGCGAAGCGAGAACTTGATCGCGCAGCGAGCCCAAGGCGAGCCGGAGCGATGCCAGCGATCGCCCGCTTTTATCGACGATGGAGGGCGCTCAGCGCCCGAAGGAGGAGATAAAAGCAAAAAGACTCAGGCGCCGCTGAACAACCCCCCGACTGTTCAGCGACGCCCGAGCCACAGGTCGCGGGATCCCACCCCCCCGGTACGGGATCCTGCGACTCACGATCCGGCGTGTGTCGCCGGATCTCCGGATTTGCTCTTGTGGGAGGGTTCGCAGCCGGGGGCCGCCCGCCCCTCCTCGGGCGGTGTGACGTGTGGTGCCACTGAGAACATTAGAGGGGGTCCGCCACCTGTGGACAGCGGGACGACGCGCCTCTCGATGAACGGTGTGTAGTCAGAGATATACGGAGCGTAGTCAACGGACGAGCGGTCCGTGGAGCAGGACGAGCGGTCCGGGGCGGGGGCACGGCGGGCGCGGCGGCGCCCCGAACGACTCATAACGGGGCTCAACGGGCGAACACGTCCTCGGGGAGGTGCAGTTTCGTCAGGGCTCGGTCGGCGCGGCGGGGGACGCGGCGGCGGGTCAGGAGCGAGACCGCGACCATGACGGCGAACGCGGCGGGGGCGATGAGGGCCGCGGGTTCGGCCACGGCGGCGGCGGGCCAGCCCGTCAGGGGGAGCTCGTACAGGTGCAGGACGCCGGAGGTGACGGCGAGGCCGGTGCCGACGACCAGGCCGGCGGCGGCGCCGGCGGCGGTCAGGCCGCGCCACCAGATGGCGAGGAGCAGGAGCGGGCACAGGGAGCACGCCGAGACGCAGAGGGCCAGGGCGACGAGGCCGGCGGCGCCCTGCGTCCCGATCCTCGGGACCAGGGCGAGCGGGACGAGGAGCGCGAACACGGTGGCGATGCGGAAGGACGCGACTCCGCTGCGGCGGGCGCACTGCGTGACGGTGCCGGCGATGGTGACGACGAGGCCGCAGGAGGTGGAGATGAACGCGGCGAAGGCGCCGAGGGTGATGAGCCCCGTGAGCAGCGCGCCGGCCGGTCCGGGGATGCGCTGGGGCAGCAGCAGGACGGTCGCGTCGGTGTCGCCGGTCATCAGCAGCTCGGGCGCGTAGAGGCGCCCCATGGACGCGTAGACGGTGGGGAAGACGTAGAAGAGCGCGAGGAGCACGGGGACCAGGGCGGCAGTGCGGCGGGCGGTGCTTCCGCTCGGGTTGGTGTAGAACCGGATGAGGATGTGGGGCAGCCCCATGGTGCCGAGCAGGATGCCCAGGAGCGCCGAGTAGGTGCGGTAGAGGCCGTGTTCCTCCCCGCGGCCGAAGGGCGTGGCCCAGGTCTGGCCGCTCTGGACGGGCAGGCGTTCGGCGTGGGGCACCGGCGCCCCGGCCGGGAAGACCACCTCGGCGCCGGGTCCGATGGTGTGCCGTCCCGCGGCGAGGGTCATCGCCCCGCCGCGGTGGCGGACGCCGTCCACGCGTCCCCGGGCGGTGACGAGGACGGCGGCGGGCGCGGTGACCGCGACCTCGGTGCTCACGTGGACCCGGGTGGTGTGCGCGAACCGCGCGGGCCCGTCGCCGACGGGGTCGGGGCGGCCGTCCATCTGCCACATGACCAGCAGCGCCGCGGCGGGCACGGCGAAGGCGACCAGTTTCACCCAGAACTGGAGGCTCTGGACGGCGGTGATGCTGCACATCCCCCCAGAGGCGACGAGCAGCAGGGTGACCGCGACCACGACGGCCCAGCCCGCCCACACCGGGGCGCCGGTCATCACGCGCAGCGTCACGCCGGCGCCCTGGAACTGCGGCAGCAGGTAGAACCAGCCGATGAAGCAGACGCAGCAGGTGACGATGCGCCGCACGGCCGGGGAGCCGAGGCGCCACTCGGCGAAGTCGGAGACGGTGTAGGCGCCGGAGCGGCGCAGCGGGGCGGTGACGAACGCCAGGAGCAGGACGTGGCCGGCGGTCGCCGCGACCGGCAGCCACAGCATGTCGGCGCCGTAGGCGAGCACCAGCCCGGCGGTGCCGAGGAACGCGGCGGCGGAGAGGTACTCGCCGCTGATCGCCGAGGCGTTCCGCCAGGGGGTGACGCCCCGCGAGGCGACCAGGAGGTCGGAGGCGGTGCAGGCGGAGCGGCGGTCGCAGGCGCCGAACGCGGCGGTCACCACCAGCAGCGCCAGGAGCGCCGCCGCCACCGCCACGGCGGTCATCGCCTCTCCGCCGGTCTCGTGAGGTCGCGTTCGGCGCGCTCGGCGCGGCCGAGCTGGCGGAACGACGCCGCGACCCAGACCGGCTGGATGCCGAAGGCCAGGACGAGCCAGGGCAGCGGGACGCCGTGCACGCGGGCCCGCGCCACCGCCGGGACGATCGCCATCAGCGCCGGGAGCACCGTCACCACGGCCATGACGAACGCGCCGGTGCCGAGGGCGGTGCGCAGCTGGGCGCGGATGAGCCGGCGGGTCTCGGCGGGTCCGATCGGCGGAGCGGACGCGAGCGGGCCGGACCGGGACGGGCCGGTATCGGGCGGGTCGGGATCCGCCGGGCCCGGCGCGGGCGCCGCGGCCTCGGCGGTCTGGGCCGCGCCCGGCGTCGCACCGCCCGCCAGCGCGCGGGGGCGGACGGCCGCCGCGCCCGCCGTCGTGTCGCGGCGTTCATCGGTCATCGCGGCCCTCCCCCGGGTCCCCGGCGTCCTCGTCCGGCTGGTGGAACTTGCGGACGAGCAGGTCCCGGACCTCGCGGGTGTGGCGGCGGCTGACCTGCAGAAGCTCGTCCCCGATCTGGACGGCGGCCCGGCCGCCGTCGAAGCGCAGCTCGGTGACGTACGCGGCCGCGACGAGGGTGCTGCGGTGGATCCGGATGAACCCCGCGCCCTCCCACCGCTTGGAGAGCGCCGACAGCGGCATGCGGACCAGGTAGCCGCCGTCGGCGGTGTGCAGCCGCACGTAGTCGCCCTGCGCCTCGACGTGGGTCACGGCCCTGCGGGACACCAGCCGCGTCCGCCCGCCGAGCTCGACGGGGATCATCTCGTCGTCGGGGTCGGGGGAGGCCTCCCCGTCGGGCGGCGACGGGCGGCGCACGGCCGCCGCCACGCGCCGGACGGACTCGGCCAGCCGCTCCGGCCGGACGGGCTTCAGCAGGTAGTCGAGCGCGCCGAGCTCGTAGGCGGTCACGGCGCAGTCGTCGTGCGCGGTCACGAACACCACGTGCGGGGGCGCGGCGAACCCGGTCAGCAGCCGGGTGAAGTCGAGCCCGTCGAGGCCCGGCATGCGGATGTCGAGGAACACGGCGTCGAGGCGCTCGCCCTCGACGAGCATCCGGCTCAGGTCGCGGAGCGCGGCCGAGGCGTCCGCGGCCCCGGTGACCCGCCCGACCCGCGGGTCCTTGCTGAGCAGGTAGGTCAGCTCCTCCAGGGCCGGGCGTTCATCGTCGACGGCGAGGACGTGCAGCATGAGGGCGACTTTGCCGCGATTACCGTCTGTCCGCAATCGGTTCCGAAAAGTGAGTGGCGTGTCGCCCGGATCGCCCCTCAGTCGGGAAAGACGCCCGGACGGTACTTCGGGACGCGCAATTTGACCTTGGTTCCGGCGCCGAGCGCTGTCTCGACGGTGAGGCCGTACTCGTCCCCGTAGACCTGGCGCATGCGCGCGTCGACGTTCGCGAGGCCTATGCCGGGACCGCCCTCCGGCCGGTCGTGGGTGGCGACGCTCCCCCAGCCGGTGGGCCCGGGCCGGCCGAGGGGCGCCGACAGGATCTCTTCGAGCCGCTCGGGGTCCATGCCGATCCCGTCGTCCTCGACGCTGATCGCGGCCTCGGCGCCCGAGTCGCGGGCCACGATGGAGATGTGGAACGCGCGGCGGCCTCCGGCCATGCCGTGCCGGACGGCGTTCTCGACGAGCGGCTGGAGCGCGAGGAACGGGACGGCGACCGGCAGCACCTCGGGAGCGACCTCGACGTTGCACTGCAGCCGCTCGCCGAATCTGGCGCGCTCCAGAAGCAGGTAGCGGTCGATCGAGCGCAGCTCGTCGGCGAGCGTGGTGAAGTCGCGCGGGTTGCGGAACGAGTAGCGGGCGAAGTCGGCGAAGTCCAGCAGCAGGCCGCGGGCCCGCTCGGGGTCGGTGCGGACGAACGAGGCGATGGTGGTCAGCGAGTTGTAGACGAAGTGCGGCGAGATCTGCGCGCGCAGCGCGCGCAGCTCGGCCTCGGCGAGGCGGACGCGGACGGAGTCCATCCCGGCCAGTTCGAGCTGCCCGGTGACGAGCCGGGCCGCCTCCCCCACCGCGCGGACCCGCGCGGTGGACGGGCTCGGCCAGTAGGCGCTCAGCGTGCCCTCGACGCGGCCCTCGACGGCGAGGGGGGCGGCTGCGTCCCTCCGTTCCTGCGACGAGGTCGTGGATCCGGGTGCCCGGTGTGCCGCGCGAGAGCGCGATGCGGCTCGCCCTGGGGATCGCGGTGTTCG
>NZ_JBFARL010000216.1:0-12897 GCF_040674655.1 Actinomadura sp. NPDC049753
AGCGTTCGTCCTGAGCCAGGATCAAACTCTCCATCAAGGTCCAACGACCAGCCAGGGCGCGAACCCCGACCAGCCAAACCTCAGGAAACAATCCCAGCATCACCATCCCAACGGGATGGCATTGCCTCAAAGAAATCCCCACCACCCCACAAAGCGGGATGGCACGGGGCGACCCGGCCAAAACTGGCCGAGCCGATAAAGGCACTGGCTTTTAACACGCTGTTGAGTTCTCAAGAAACGGACACCCACCGCGCCGAACCCCGCTCCCGCGGACCCCGGCTCCGGGGCAACCCTTCGATCGTACCCGATCCGTCCTGGTTTAACCAACTTCGGGCGGTTCGGCCTCATTAGTCCCTTTTGGACGCGACGCATCGCACCCATCCGGGTCTGTGGAGGTTTCCCCTCGGGGCCGGCCGCCTGTCGGCGTCCCGCTCCCCCGTGGGGCGTGTAGAACATTAGGTCCCGCCGCCAGGACCGTCAAATCGGCCCGCGCGGGACATGTATCCGCAGCTCATCTCCTGTTTTCAGCCCTCCCACCATGCCCGGTCACGGTGCGCTGTAACCGCACTGTGACGTGTATCTACCGAAGTTTGCCCTCCTCATGACGACCGCCCGCCCGGAAAGGGTCCGGGCGGGCGGTCGGGAGGCGGTTCAGGAGGCGGTCACCTCGACGCCGCCCACGTTGCGCTTGCCGCGCCGCAGCACGAGGAAGCGGCCGTGGAGCAGGTCGGAGGACGCCGGTACCGCCTCCTCCGACTCGACCTTGGCGTTGTTGAGGTAGGCGCCGCCCTGGGCGATGGCACGGCGTGCCTCCGACTTGCTCTTGCACAGGCCGGACGCCGCCAGAAGGTCCACCACAGGCGGCAGCTCTCCTGCGGGCACCTCCGCGCGGGGCACCTCGGAGAGGGCGGCGTGGAGCGTCCGCTCGTCCAGTTCCTCCAGAGAGCCCTGCCCGAACAGGGCACGGGAGGCCGCGATGACCCGGGCGGTCTCGTCCGCGCCGTGCACGAGCGTGGTCATCTCCTCGGCGAGCGCCCGCTGCGGGGCCCGCGCGGCCGGACGGTCGGCACCCTGCTTGACCAGGTCCTCGATCTCCTCGTGGGGACGGAAGCTGAAGAACTTCAGGAACTTCTCCACGTCCCGGTCGTCGGCGTTGATCCAGAACTGGTAGAACGCGTACGGCGACGTCAGCTCGGGGTCGAGCCAGTAGGTCTCGCCGCCCGCGGTCTTGCCGAACTTGGACCCGTCCGCCTTGGTCAGCAGCGGCGTGGTCAGCGCGTGCGCGCTGCCTCCCTCGACCCGGCGGATCAGGTCGACGCCCGCGGTGAGGTTGCCCCACTGGTCGCTTCCGCCGGTCTGCAGCCGGCACCCGTGGCGCCGGTACAGCTCAAGGAAGTCCATGGACTGGAGCAGGACGTAGCTGAACTCGGTGTAGCTCATACCGGTGGAGTCGAGCCGGGCCCGGACGGTCTCGCGGGCCAGCATCCGGTTGACCGGGAAGTGCTTGCCGATGTCGCGCAGGAACTCGATGGCCGACATGGGGCCGGTCCAGTCGAGGTTGCTGACCATCGTCGCGGCGGTCGGCCCCTCGTCGAAGTCGAGGAACGCCGACACCTGGCCGCGGACCCGCTCGACCCAGCCGGCGACGGTCTCCTCGGAGTTCAGCACGCGCTCGGCGCTCTTGCCGCTCGGGTCACCGATCAGGCCCGTGGCGCCGCCGACCAGGCCGATCGGCCGGTGCCCGGCCTTCTGGAAGCGGCGCAGCGTGAGGATCTGGATGAGGTTGCCGAGGTGCAGCGAGGGCGCCGTCGGGTCGAAGCCGCAATAGAGGGTGACCGGTCCCGCGGCGAGCATGGCCCGCAGTTCGTCCAGGTCGGTGGACTGCGCGATCAGGCCGCGCCACGCGAGATCATCCAGGATGTCGGTCACGGTCTCCCTCGTCTCCGGCTTGCTTTCGGTGTACGCCCCCAGGCTGCACTGGCGGGCGGCTGTCACGCCAACGATATTCAACGTCCGCCGTGGCGGGGCGGCTACCGGCCGACCCGGCGGTCGCGGCGGATCAGCCCTCGGCGGTGATCTTCCTGCGCTGCCTCGGGACGTGGGGCCGGTAGGGCGACACGGTGGGGTCGCCGTCGATCCAGAACCGCCACGGGACCTCCTTGGCGCCGTTGACGCCGGTCCGGGGACCGTTGCGGATCAGTGCGGGGTCGGCGGGCTCGCCCCTGAGCACCGCCATCGATCCTCCCGGCGCGCACACGTCCAGGCCGTTCTGCTCGCGGGCGACGCCGAGGGCCTGGCAGAGCCGGGCCGGGCCGCGGGCCAGGTCGCGGACGGTCGAGCGCGGACGGCGCGCCCGTGCGACGTCCTCCCCCGCGATGATCTCACCGGCGCGGAGCAGCACCGCCATGGACGTCCCGTCCGGGCCGCACACGAGGTTCATGCAGAAGTGCATGCCGTAGGTGAAGTAGACGTAGACGTGCCCGGGCGGCCCGAACATGACCTCGTTGCGCCGGGTCCGGCCCCGGTAGGCGTGCGAGGCCGGGTCCAGCGGGCCCGCGTAGGCCTCCACCTCGGTGAGCCGGGCCGCCACCTCCCCCTCCGGGGTGCGGTGGCTGATGACGTGCCCGAGCAGCGCGGGCGCGACCTCCTCCACCGGGCCGTCGAAGAACTCGCGGGGCAGCAGCGCTCCGTCCATCGCCTCACCGTGGTCTAGGGAACCTTCGCCGGTCGACCAGCCTAGGGGGCGGTCCGCACCGCGGCGGCCGCCCCCGTCCCGCCGGGTCAGGAGTCAGAGCCGGCGGCCCACGCGGCGTGGCCGTTGACGAGCGTGCGCAGCGCGGCGATCTGCTCGCGGACGCGGTCGGGCGCCGTCCCCCCATAGGCCTTGCGGGACGCGAGGGCGCCCTGGACGTTCAGCACCTCGCGGACGTCCGGCGTCAGGTGCGGCGACACCTTGCCGAGCTCCTCGTCGGTGAGGTCGTCGAAGTCCTTGTCGTTGACCTGGCACCAGACGACGAGGTGCCCGACGACCTCGTGGGCGTCGCGGAACGCCACGCCGCGGCGGACGAGCAGCTCGGCGAGGTCGGTGGCGAGGGCGAAGCCGTCCGGGGCGAGGGCCTCCAGCCGCTCGGTGTTGACCCGCATGGTCGCGATGAGCCCGGACATGGCGGGCAGCACGAGCAGCAGCGTCTCGACGGAGTCGAACGCGCCCTCCTTGTCCTCCTGGAGGTCGCGGTTGTAGGTGAGCGGGAGGCCCTTGAGGGTCGTGAGCAGGCCGACGAGGTGCCCGATGAGGCGGCCGGCCTTGCCGCGCGCCAGCTCGGCGACGTCGGGGTTCTTCTTCTGCGGCATGATCGACGACCCGGTGGCGTAGGTGTCGTCCATCTCGATCCAGCGGAACTCCTGGGAGGCCCAGAGGCACACCTCCTCGCCGAGGCGGGACAGGTGCACGCCGATCAGGGCGGCCGCGAAGAGGAACTCGGCGACGAAGTCGCGGTCGGCGACGGCGTCCATGGAGTTGGGCGCGGCGGCGTCGAAGCCGAGCTCGGCGGCGGTGGCCTGCGGGTCCAGCGGCAGGGAGGAGCCGGCGAGGGCGCCGGAGCCGAGCGGGGAGACGGCGGCGCGGCGGTCCCAGTCGCGCAGCCGGTCGATGTCGCGGGTGAGCGGCTGGACGTGCGCGAGGAGCTGGTGGGAGAAAAGCACGGGCTGGGCGTGCTGGAGGTGCGTCATGCCGGGCGCGGCGACGCCGAGGTTGTGCTCGGCCTGCGCGATCAGCGCGGTCTCCAGCTCCACCAGCCGCGACACGATCTGGCGGACGTGGTCGCGCAGGTACAGGCGCAGGTCGGTGGCGACCTGGTCGTTGCGGCTGCGGCCGGCGCGCAGCTTGCCGCCGAGGGCGCCGAGGCGCTCCAGCAGGCCCCGCTCCAGGGCGGTGTGGACGTCCTCGTCGGCGACCGTGGGGCGGAACTCGCCGCTGCGGCACGCCTCCTCAAGGTCGTCCAGGGCACCGATCATGCGCTCCAGCTCGTCGTCGGTGAGCAGGCCCGCCCGGTTGAGGACGCGGGCGTGCGCGCGCGATCCCATCAGGTCGTACGGGGCGAGCCGCCAGTCGAACTGGACGCTCACCGAGAGCCTCGCGAGCGCGTCCGACGGGCCGCCTTCGAACCGGCCGCCCCACAGCCGCGTCGGTGCCTTGGTCACGGAGAATCCTCTACTTCCCACCACTGGTCGTTCGGTCAACTGCCATCTCACCATGCCGCCTCTGCCGGGCACGGCACGGATGCCCCCGCGCGGGTCGCCGGGTGCCGGCGTCCGCCACAGCGTACGGCGAATCCGCCGGGTCCCGCGGATCAGGACGGGTCGGGGTCGGGGCCGCCCGGCGGCCCCTGGGGTCGTCGCTCGCGCGTGCCGGTCAGCCGCAGCAGCGCCTGGGCGAGGTCCTCCCCGCCGTGCGGGTCGCGGGCGATCACGAGGATCGAGTCGTCGCCCGCGACGGTGCCGAGGACGGACGGCCATTCGGCGTGGTCGATCGCCGAGGCGAGGTACTGGGCCGCGCCCGGCGGGGTCCGCACCATGACGAGGTTCGCAGACGCCTCGGCCGACACGAGCAGTTCGGCGGCGAGCCGGGACAGCCGGCCGGTGAAGGTCTCGGCGGCGCCGGTGCGGGCGCGGCGGATCCGCTCGCCGCCCTCGCCGGGCACGGCGTAGATCAGGCTGCCGTCGTCGGCGCGGAGCTTCACCGCGCCGATCTCGACCAGGTCGCGGGAGAGCGTGGCCTGGGTGACCTCCACGCCCTCGTCGCCGAGGAGCTTGGCGAGCTCGCCCTGCGAGTGCACGGGGTGCCGGGTCAGCAGGTCGATCACCCGGGCGTGCCGCGCGGCCTTGGTCATGGGGGTGGTCACCGGGCGCGCTCCAGGAGCCACACGAGCAGCGCCTTCTGGGCGTGCAGCCGGTTCTCGGCCTCGTCCCACACCCGGCTGCGCGGGCCGTCGAGGACGGAGGCGGCGATCTCCTTGCCGCGGTAGGCGGGCAGGCAGTGCAGGACGACCGCCTCGGGATCGGCGAGGGCCAGCAGGTCCTCGGTCACCGAGTACGGCTCGTACAGCGAGGTGTCCTTGCCGTCCTGGCCCATCGACACCCACGTGTCGGTGGCGAGGACGTCGGCGCCGGAGGCGGCTCCGGCGGCGTCGGCGGTGACCGTCACGGACCCGCCGGTCGCGGCCGCGATCTCCTTCGCGCGCCCGACGACCGCGGGGTCGGGCGGCTGGGAGGCGGGGGCGCCGATCCGGACGTGCATCCCGGCGGTGGCGCAGCCGAGCAGGTAGGAGTGCGCCATGTTGTTGGCGCCGTCGCCGAAGTAGGCGAGGGTGACGCCGGCGAGGCCGCCCTTCTCCTCCCGGACGGTCTGCAGGTCGGCGAGGATCTGGCAGGGGTGGAACTCGTCGGTGAGCGCGTTGACGACCGGGACCGCGGTGCCGGCGGCCATCTCCTCGATGCGCTCCTGCCCGCCGGTCCGCCACACGATGGCGCTGACCTGGCGTTCGAGCACGCGAGCGGTGTCGGCGATGGTCTCGCCGCGGCCGAGCTGGCTCGTGCCCGCGTCCATCACCAGGGGGTTGCCGCCGAGTTCGGCGATGCCGGCGGCGAACGACAGCCGGGTCCGGGTGGACGGCTTGTCGAACAGCACGGCCACCGAGCGGGGGCCCTCCAGCGGCCGGTGGCCGAAGCGGTCCTTCTTCACCTGCGCGGCGAGGTCGAGGACCTCGGCCTGCTCGCCGGGGCTGAGGTCGTCGTCCCGCAGAAAGTGCCTGGTCACGATCAGTTCTCCTGCTCGGGGGAGGCGGCGTCGAGGATACCGGGGAACGCTTCGGCGAACGAGCCCGCCTGCTCGGCGGTCAGGATCAGCGGCGGGGCGATGCGCACCGCGTCCGACTGGACCGCGTTGACGAGGAAGCCGGCGTCGCGTGCGGCGGCCTCCACGGCGGCCGCGTGGGGCCCGGTCAGCACGGCGGCCCGCCACAGGCCTCGGCCCCGCACGCCCGCGAACAGCGGATGGTCGACGGCGTCGAGCCCGGCGGCCAGGGTCTCCCCCACGGAGGCGGCGTTGGCGAGCAGGCCGTCCTTCTCGATGGTGGTGAGGACGGCGAGGGCGGCGGCCGCGGCGACCGGGTTCCCGCCGAACGTGCTGCCGTGGTCTCCCTTGGCGAACAGGTCGCCGTGGGGGCCGAAGGCGACGCACGCCCCGATCGGCAGGCCGCCGCCGAGGCCCTTGGCGAGGGTGAGGACGTCGGGCCTGGCGTTCTCGTGCTCGAACGCGAACCAGGTGCCGGTGCGGCCGACCGCGGACTGGATCTCGTCGGCGACGAACAGCGCGCCCGCCGCGTCGCAGATCCGGCGGACGGCGGCGAAGTACCCGTCCGGCGGCGGGACGACCCCGGCCTCGCCCTGCGTGGGCTCCAGGAACACCGCCGCGCAGTCCTCGTCCACCGCGGCGTCGAGCGCGCCCGCGTCCCCGTACGGGACGAACCGGACGTCGATCGCGAAGGGCCCGAACGGCTCCCGGATCGCGGCCTTGCCGGTCAGGCTCAGGGCGCCGAGCGTCCTGCCGTGGAAGCCGTTCTCGGCCGCGACGATGTACGGGCGCCCGTTCGCCTTCCCGTACTTGAGGGCGAGCTTGAGCGCGCACTCGTTCGCCTCGGTGCCGCTGTTGGCGAGGAAGACCTTCCCGTCGCCGCCCAGCAGCTCCCGCAGCCGCTCGGCGAGCAGCACCTCCGGCTCGTTCAGGAACAGGTTGGACGTGTGCGCGAGGGCCGCGGCCTGGGACGACACCGCCTCGACGAGCGCGGGGTGGGCGTGCCCGAGGGAGCTGACCGCGATCCCCGCGATGAGGTCGAGGTACTCGCGGCCGCCGGTGTCCCACACCCGGCAGCCCTCGCCGCGCGCGAGCGCCACGGGCGGGACGCCGTAGTTCGGCATGAACGCCGCCTCGAACCGCTCTCTCAGATCGCTCACGGGGTCGCCTCCGCCCCGGCGGCGCCCGGGAGACTGGGCAGCACCATCGTTCCGATCCCTTCGTCGGTGAAGATCTCCAGCAGCAGCGAGTGCAGGACCCGGCCGTCCAGGACGTGGGCCTGCGGGACGCCGCCGCGCACGGCCGCCAGGCAGGCCTCCATCTTGGGCACCATCCCCGCCGACAGGTCCGGCAGCAGGACGGCCAGCTCGTCGGCGGTGAGCCGGTCGATGACGTCGTCGCTGTCCGGCCAGTCCGCGTACAGGCCCTCGACGTCGGTGAGGACGACGAGCTTCGCCGCGTCCAGCGCCACGGCCAGCGCGGCGGCGGCGGTGTCGGCGTTGACGTTGTAGACCTCGCCGTCGTCGCCGCGCGCGACGCTGGAGATGACCGGGATGCGGCCGTCGTCCAGCAGCGCGCGCACGGCCCCGACCTGCACCTCGACGATCTCGCCGACCTGGCCGATGTCGACGGGCGCGCCGTCCACGACCGCGTGCTTGCGCTCGGCGGTGAACAGGTTCGCGTCCTCGCCGGACATGCCGAGCGCGAACGGGCCGTGCCGGTTGATCAGGCCGACGACGTCGCGCTGGACCTGCCCGGTCAGCACCATCCGGACGACCTCCATGGCCTCCGGGGTGGTGACCCGGAGGCCGGCGGTGAAGGTCGAGTCGATGCCGTTGCGGGCCAGCGCCGCGTTGATCTGCGGGCCGCCGCCGTGCACGACGACCGGCTTCAGCCCGGCGTAGCGCAGGAACACCACGTCCTCGGCGAAGGAGTGCCGCAGCCGCTCGTCGGTCATCGCGTGACCGCCGTACTTGATCACGACGGTCTTGCCGTGGAAGCGCTCCAGCCACGGCAGCGCCTTGATCAGGGTCTCGGCCTTGTCCATCACGCCCAGCCGGTTCTTGCGCATCTGCGCGCCCGGGGTGACGGCGCTCATGTGGAGTACGCCGAGTTCTCGTGGACGTACTCGGCCGTGAGGTCGGTCGTCCAGACGGTGGCGCTGTGCGGCCCGGCGGACAGGTCGACGGTGATCGTCACGTCGCGGGGACGCAGGTCGACCTTGTCGCGGTCGTCGCCGAACGAGCCGTTCCGGCACACCCACACGCCGTTGATGGCGACGTTGAGGTGGTCGGGCTCGAACACCGCGTCGGTGGTGCCGACGGCCGACAGCACCCGCCCCCAGTTGGGGTCCTCGCCGTGGATGGCGCACTTGAGCAGGTTGTTGCGGGCGACGGAGCGGCCGACCGTGACCGCGTCGTCCTCGGAGGCGGCGCCGACGACCTCGATCGCGATGGCCTTGGACGCGCCCTCGGCGTCCACGAGGAGCTGCCGGGTGAGGTCGCCGCACACCTCGGTGAGCAGCGCGGTGAACTCCTCCTCGTCCGGGACGACCTCGGCGGCGCCGGAGGCGAGCAGCAGCACGGTGTCGTTGGTGGACATGCACCCGTCGGCGTCCAGCCGGTCGAGGGTGACGCCGGTGGCCGCGCGCAGCGCCCGGTCCAGCGCGTCGGCGGGCAGGTCGGCGTCGGTGGTGACGACGCACAGCATGGTGGCCAGGGACGGGGCGAGCATGCCCGCGCCCTTGGCCATCGCGCCGATCATGTAGCCGCCGGCGCCCTGGCGGAAGGAGATCTTGGCGACGGTGTCGGTGGTGCGGATGGCGTCGGCGGCGGCGAGCCCGCCGTCCCCGCGCGACAGCTCGGCGGCGGCCTTGTCGACGCCGGTCAGCAGCAGGTCCATCGGCAGCCGCTCGCCGATCAGCCCGGTGGAGCAGACGGCGATCTCGCCCGCCGAGTCGTCCAGCACCGCGGCGGCCTTCTCGGCGGTGGCGTGGGTGTCCTGGAAGCCGGCGGCGCCGGTGCAGGCGTTGGCGCCGCCCGCGTTCAGCACGACGGCGCGGACGCGGGCGCCCTTGAGGACCTGCTCGGACCACAGCACGGGCGCGGCCCGCACGCGGTTGCGGGTGAAGACGCCGGCGGCCGCGCGGGACGGCCCGTCGTTGACGACGAGGGCCAGGTCGCGGTTGCCGCTGTCCTTCAGCCCGGCGACGACGCCGGCGGCGCGGAAACCCCGGGGGGCGGTGACGCTCAAGGGGACACTCCGATCGTGGTCAGCCCGAGTTCTTCCGGGAGGCCGAGGGCGAGGTTGGCGCTCTGCACCGCGCCGCCCGCGGTGCCCTTGGTGAGGTTGTCGACGGCGGCGACCACGACGACGCGTCCGGCCGCCTCGTCCAGTGCGACCTGCACGAGGACGGTGTTCGCGCCGAGGGTCATGGACGTGGCGGGCCACTGCCCCTCCGGCAGCAGCCCGAGGAACGGCTCGCCCGCGTACGCCTCCTCGTAGGCGGCGCGCAGCGAGGCGGCGGTGACGCCGGGACGCGCCTTCGCCGTGCAGGTGGCGAGGATTCCGCGGCTCATCGGCACGAGCGTGGGGGTGAAGGAGACCGAGACCGGTTCCCCCGCCGCCGCGCTGAGGTTCTGGATCATCTCGGGCGTATGCCTATGCGTGCCGCCGACGGCGTAGGCGGACACCGAGCCCATCACCTCGCTGCCCAGCAGGTGCGGTTTGAGGGCCCGTCCCGCGCCGGAGGTCCCCGACGCCGCCACCACGACGACGTCGGGTTCGGCGAGGCCCGCGGCGAGCGCGGGGAACATCGCGAGCGAGACCGCCGTCGGGTAGCAGCCGGGGACCGCGACGCGCCTCGCGGAGCGCAGCGCGTCCCGGTGGCCGGGCAGTTCGGGCAGGCCGTAGGGCCAGGTGCCCGCGTGCGGGGTGCCGTAGAACCGCTCCCAGTCGCCGGGGTCGGCGAGGCGGTGGTCGGCGCCGCAGTCGATGACCAGGACGTCCTCGCCCAGCTGCTCGGCGAGCGGCCCGGACCGGCCGTGCGGCAGCGCCAGGAACACCACGTCGTGGCCGGACAGCGTGCCGGGGGTCGTCTCCTCCAGGACGCGTCCGGCCAGGGATCGCAGGTGGGGCTGGTGCGCGCCGAGCTCGGCGCCCGCGTTGGAGCCCGCCGTGAGCGCGCCGATCTCGAACTCTGGATGCCCCGCGAGGATGCGCAGCACCTCGCCGCCCGCGTAACCGCTGGCGCCGGCGACCGCCGTCCGGATTCCCATGTCCACTCTGCCCTTCGCTGACGTCAAGCAAGAGTATGCATGAGGCTGGATGCCTATTCAACGACGGGTTACGTCTTTCACATCGCTGAGACGAGCGCCACAGCCAGAAGTACTTAGGCATCTAATGATTTGCCACCTAAACATCAGCGGTCTAACATCGCTCGCATGGAGAACCCCGGCCTCGACGACCTCAAGGCGTTCGGCCCCGTGGAGGAGTGGCCGATCGGGCGGCTCTTCGGCGCCGCATCACGGCTGTCGGGCCCGATCGTGTGGCGCATCATCGAGCGGCACGGCATCAGCCCGGCGGGCTTCTTCCTGCTCCGCCTGCTCATCGTCGAGGACGGCCTGCGCCCCGGAGAGGTCGCCAAGCGCCTGATGGTCACCCCCGCCACGGTCACCTCGGTCGTCGACACGCTGGAGCGCAACGGGCACGTGCGGCGCGAGCGCTCCTACCGGGACCGGCGCGGCGTGATGCTGCTCATCACCGACTCCGGCCGGCGGTTCCTGGCCGAGAAGTCCGGTCCCATCGGCCGCGAGCTCTCCGGCCTCTACGACGTCGTCGGCGAGGACGACGAGGCGGCCGTCCGCCGGTTCCTGCTCAAGCTGATCCACAAATTCGAGAACTACCCCCCCGACGGGGAAGCGAAGGGAGACGGCGCGTGACCAATCCCCCCGAAACCGCCGTTCGCACGGTCGACCTGAGGAAGACCTACCCCGCGTCCGGCCCGCGGCCCGCGGTGCCCGCCGTCCAGGGCATCGACCTGGACGTCCCGCGCGGCGAGTTCTTCGGCCTGCTCGGCCCGAACGGCGCGGGCAAGTCGACCACGATCGGCATGCTCACCACGCTCGTCGCCCCGACCGGCGGCACCGCGAGCGTCTCCGGCCTGGACGTGGTCAGGGACGCCGTCGAGATCAAGCGCCGTATCGGCGTCGTCTCGCAGAACAACACTCTCGACAGCGACCTCACCGTCGCCGAGAACCTGGAGTTCCGCGGCCGGTACTTCGGGCTCGGCGCGCGGGACGCCCGCAAGCGCGCCGCCGAGCTGCTGGAGCTGTTCGGGCTGACCGAGCAGCGCGGCGGCAACCCGTTCGAGATCTCCGGCGGGCAGGCCAAGCGGGTGATGATCTGCCGCGCCCTCATGCACGGCCCCGAGGTGCTGTTCCTGGACGAGCCGACCGCCGGGCTCGACCCGCAGACCCGCACCAACCTCTGGGAGGTGCTGCGGGGGCTCCAGAGGGGCGGGCAGACGATCCTGCTCACGACCCACTACATGGAGGAGGCCGAGGCGCTCTGCGACCGGGTCGCGGTCGTCGACCACGGCAGGATCCTCGCCAGCGGCGCGGTGGACCAGCTGAAGTCCAGCGCCGGGGCCGACACGGTCATCACCGTGGCCTACGACTCCCCCGCCC
The DNA here is from genome assembly GCF_040674655.1 of Actinomadura sp. NPDC049753. Lineage (NCBI taxonomy): Bacteria > Bacillati > Actinomycetota > Actinomycetes > Streptosporangiales > Thermomonosporaceae > Actinomadura > Actinomadura sp. NPDC049753. Next base: position 11,539 of record NZ_JBFARL010000216.1, read on the forward strand.
CCGACGGGGTCAAGGCCCTCGGCGACAGGGAGGGCATCAGCAAGGTCGAGATCAACGACGGCCATGTGCGCGTGTTCGCCGCCGAGCCCGAGGGGATCCTCGGCGAGCTCGTGGAAATCGGCTCCGTGGCCGGCGTCGGAGTCACCGACGCCAGCCAGCTGCGTCCCAGTTTGGAGACCGTTTTCCTCGCCCTCACCGGAAGGGACTACCGCGATTGACCTCCCTGCCGAAGCAACCGGTTTCATCCCTCGCGAGTCGAGTCTTCTGCTCCCCAGACGGCAGCCGACCCGAATGAACGGCGAGGGGCAGAGTGCTGCCCATCGGTCTCACACCGGCTCAACAGACCTCACATCCCGCCAGCCCGGCGGTCGCCCCGGCCGGTTTGGTTCTCACCGACCAGGCGTCACCACAAGTACCACTCCTGCCACGATTCGTGGCCGCGATGGAGGAAAGCAATGAGCATCACCGTTCTGGCGCCGCCTCCCCCGGCGCGGGCCACCGTCCCCCGCACGTTCGCCGCGATGATGGCGCGCGAGGTGCGGGTCATGCGCAAGAACTTCCTGGCGACGTTCCTCCGGGTGCTGGTGCAGCCGGTCATGTTCGTGTTCGTGTTCGCCTACGTGCTGCCGAAGCTCGGCGGCGGGGCCATGGCGGGCGGGCCGGGCGGGCCGACGTTCTCCACGATCCTGCTCCCCGGGCTCGTCGGCTCGTCGATCATCATGCAGGCGATGATGGCGGTGATCTTCCCGCTGATGATGGAGCTGAACTGGCAGAAGTCGATCACTGACCGTGCGCTGGCGCCGGTGCCGGTGCCGCTGCTGGCCGTCCAGAAGATCATCGCGGCGGCGACGCAGGGCCTGATCGGCGGGCTGCTGGTGTTCCCCGCCGTGCTGTTCATCCACGCCGACGGCCAGTCGCCCGAGGTGCACGTGGACAACTGGCCGGTGCTGATCGCGGTGATGGTGGTCGGGGCGCTGATGTCGGCGTCCGGCGGACTGCTGCTCGGCACCCTGATGAACCCGCAGAAGGTCCAGATGCTGTTCGCGATGGTCCTGCTGCCGATGACGATGCTCGGCTGCGTCTACTACCCCTGGTCGGCGCTGGACAACATCCGCTGGCTGCAGATCCTCAGCCTGTTCAACCCGCTGGTGTACGTGAGCGAGGGGCTGCGCAGCGCGCTCACGCCCGAGATCCCGCACATGCCGGTGTGGGCGTTCATGCTCGCCATCGTCGGCGGGACGGTGCTGCTGACGTGGGCGGCGACCCGCACCTTCACCACCGCGTCCCTCCCAACGACGGCGGCATCAGCCTCGGCCAGGCGGCCGTGGCCACCGCCCGCGGCTGACGCGGAGACCGCCC
>NZ_JBFARL010000217.1:0-12886 GCF_040674655.1 Actinomadura sp. NPDC049753
GGGGCTCCCCCTCCACGGCGGCGACGAGCCGGCCGGCGAGCGTTCCGTAGTCGACGGTACCCACCCGGCCGCGAAGGGCATGTGGCGCGGCGAGGGCGGCGGGGCGTTCGCCCAGATGGCGGTGACGCCGGGCCGCATGAGCGTGCGGCTGCGCCTCACCCTGCTGTACGGGCTGCTGTTCTTCATGGCGGGCGCGCTGCTGCTGTTCGTGATGTCGGTCCTGATGGCCAACATCCTCGGCAACGTCAAGGTGATCGGCTTCGGCATCTCCGACGCGGAGGCGGCCGAGCTGCAGCGCCAGTTCGTCGAGCAGACGATGCGCCAGCTCGTCGGGCGGTCGCTGCTCGCGCTCGGCGGGGTCGGCGTCATCACGCTGGTGCTCGGCTGGTTCGTCGCCGACCGGGCCCTCAGCCCCCTGCAGCGGGTCACCACCACCGCGCGCCGGCTCTCGGAGAGCACGCTGCACGAGCGGATCGCGCTGGAGGGCCCGGACGACGAGATCAAGGAGCTCGCCGACACGTTCGACGCGATGCTGGAGCGGCTCGGGCAGGCGTTCGACACCCAGCGGCGGTTCGTCGCGAACGCCTCGCACGAGCTGCGCACCCCGCTCGCGATCAACCGGACGCTGCTGGAGGTGGCGCTCGGCGACCCGGAGGTCTCCGACGACCTGCGCGCCGTCGGCCGGACGCTGCTGGCGACCAACGCCCGGCACGAGCGGCTCATCGAGGGGCTGCTGCTGCTGGCCCGCAGCGAGCGGGAGCTGACCGCCCGCACGCCGGTCGACCTGGCGGAGGTGGCGGCGACGGTGCTGGAGCAGTCGGCCCGCCGCGAGCACGACAACGACGTCGCCGTCCATCCCGAGCTGACGCCCGGGACGGCGCTCGGCGACCCGGTGCTGCTGGAGCACCTGGTGTCCAACCTCGTCGAGAACGCGATCAAGCACAACGTCGAGGACGGCGGCGAGCTGTGGATCCGCACCGGCATGCTGGAGGGCTACGCCACCGTCCAGGTGGAGAACACCGGGCCCGTCGTGCCCGCCTACGAGGTGGAGCGGCTGTTCGAGCCGTTCCGGCGGCTGAACGCCGACCGCGTCGAGTCGGCCAAGGGCGCCGGGCTCGGCCTGTCGATCGTCCGCTCGGTGGTGCTGGCGCACCGCGGCGCCGTCTACGCGGTGCCGCGGCCGGGCGGCGGACTGATCGTCACCGTCCGCCTCCCCCCGGGCCAGCCGGCCGCGTGAGCCGCGGCGGCCGCCGCTACTGGTACGCGGCGGCCGCCGCTGCTACTTGTACGCGGCGGCCGCCGCGGTGGGGTCGCCGTCGTAGTCCGGCTCAAGCCCGACGTACTTGCCGGGCCGGACCATGGCGACCCGGGCGTCGTTCAGCAGCGGGATGAGGGCCATGTCGTCCAGCGCCACCTTCTCGGCCTGCTTGAACAGCCCGGTCCGGTCGGCCGGCGCCGCCGTCCTGAGCGCCTTGGAGATCGTCCCGTCGAAGGTGTCGTTCCTCCACTTGCCCAGGTTGTAGAAGCCCGTGTCGCTCGCCTCGCCGCCGCCGAGCAGGGGCCACAGCATCGTGTAGGCGCCCGGGTAGTCGGGCCCGTACGGCAGGAAGGCCAGCCCGGACGCGTCCTTGGACATGACGTCGTCCCGGTACTTCGTGAACTCGGCGACGGGGTAGGACTTCATCTCGACCTGCACGCCCAGCACCGACCTCAGCAGCGAGCTGACGACCGCCGCCAGCCGCTGGTCGACGGGCGACTGGCGGTAGTACAGCCGGACGGCGGTGCCGCTTTTCAGCCCGGCCCCCGCGGCCAGCATCTTCGCCTTCTCGGGGTCCGTTCCGTCGCAGGACGGGCAGACGCCGCGCCGGCCGAACCCGGGAACCGTCACCGGGACGATGCCGTGCGCGGGCTGGGGGAAACCGCCGAGCGCCTGGCTGAGCTTGCTCCGGTCGAGCGCGTAGGAGACGGCCTGCCGGGCCTCCCTCGACTTCATCGGGCCCCGGGCGGTGATCGGCACGAGCATCCGGGTGAACGGCGCGGGACGGGAGACCAGGCCCGTTCTCGGGGTCGAGGCCAGATCCTCGGTGCCCACCGCGTACCAGTCGGTCTGCCCGGCCGTGTAGGCGGTGCGCCCCTTGGCGGGATCGTCGGTCAGCATCACCGTGACGCCGTCCAGCCTGGTCTTGCCGAACGCCCAGCGGTCGTTCCGGACGAGCGAGACCGACACGCCCTTGGTGTAGTCCTGCAGCTTGAACGGGCCGTTGCCGACGGGACGGGTGTTGAACGCCGCGTTGTCGACCTCGCCCGCCTCCTCGGGGACGGGCATGAACGCCGGTTCGGACAGCCGGTCCGCGAAGTCGCAGTTGGGAGAGGTGAGCGCGACTTCGAGCGAGGTGCCCGACACCACTTTGACCCCGGAAAGCGACCCGGCCCCGCCGCCGGACACGGAGGAGTACCCCTCGATGTCGGTCATCAGGTAGGACGCGGGCCCGGTCTTGTCCGCGGCGCTGCGCGCCCAGCCGCGGGCGAACGCCTGCGCGTCGACGGTCTCGCCGTTGCTGAAGCTCGTCCCGTCCTTGAGCGTGATGGTCCACGTGCGGCATTCGGCGTCCGGCCTGATCGCCGTCGCGAGCCGGTTGCGGGCGGTGCCGTCGGCGCCGACCTCGGTGAGACCGGTGAACAGCTGCTTGCTGAGGAACCGCTCGGTGCCGCTGAGGGCGCGGGAGGGGTCGAACCCGCCGTCGGTGGCGGTCGGCGTCGACATCGCGACGGGCAGCGTCCCGCCGACCCGTCCGCCAGTGGCCGTCGTGCCCTGGTCGCCGTCTCCGCGGAACTGGACCCAGGCCACGGCGGCGGCGAGAACCACCACGGCCAGCGCGGCGCCCCCCGCCCCGGCGAGAACGCCGATGTGGGGACCCTTCCGCCTTCCGGACGGCTTGGTGAAGTCGACCCCTGGAGAGGAGACGGACGGCCATGTGGCGGGCGTGTTCCCGTTGGGCGGCGGCGGGGCCGGTGACGGCCACCCCGCGCCGGGCATGGGCGGCGGTGCGTGCGGCGGCGTGTGCGGCACTGAAGCGTGCGGCGGCACTGAAGCGTGCGGCGCCGGCGGGACGGCCTGGAAGGGCGCCGGCGTCTGCGTCCGCAGCCGTGCGGACTCGGTGGCCGCCGTCTGGGCGCCCTGGGTGAGCATCAGGGCGTCCTGGGAGAGGTCCCGGGCGTCGGGCTGCTGGGCGCCCGCCGGCTGCGGGAGGGTGCCGGCGAGCGCCAGCAGGTGCGCCAGGACCTGCTGGGAGGCGGGACGCAGCGCCGGGTCCTTGCTGAGGCAGTTCGCCACGATGCCGCGCAGCGGTTCGGGAAGGCCGCCGAGGTCGGGCGGCAGGTTCAGGATGCGGTGCATCACCGCCGGGATCGAGTCCTGCCCGAACGCCGGCCGCCCGTTCGCCGCGTACGCCATCGTGGCGCCCCAGGCGAACACGTCGGCGGCGGGCCCGACCGGCGCCCCGGAGATCTGCTCCGGCGCCATGTAGGCGGGGGTGCCGACCGCCGTGCTCGACATGGTCCCGGTGGCGTCCAGCGCCCGCGCGATGCCGAAGTCGATCACCCGCGGGCCGTCCGGCGCGAGCAGCACGTTGGCGGGCTTGAAGTCGCGGTGCACGACCCCCGCCTGGTGGATCGCGGCGAGCGCCGTCATCGTCCCGATCGCCAGCCGGTCCAGGTCGGCGCCGCGCCGCGGGCCGTCCTGCGCCAGCACCCGCGACAGCGCCGGCCCGTCGATGTACTCGCTGACGATGTAGGGGCGGTCGCCCTCGACGTCGGAGTCCAGGACGCGGGCCGTGCAGAACGCCGACACCCGCTTGGCGACCGCGACCTCGGCCGCGAACCGGGAGCGGGCCTTCGGGTCGCCGCTGAAGCGCGCGTGCAGCAGCTTCACGGCGACCCGGTGGCCCGGTTCGTCCTCCCCGAGGTAGACGGCGCCCTGCCCGCCCTCGCCGAGCAGGCCGGTCAGCCGGTACGCGCCGAGGCGGGAGGGGTCGCCCTTGCGGAGGGGGGCGACCTCGGTCATCCCTTGGACACGGTCCCGTACGCGGTCGCGGTCGTCTCGGACTGGAGCTGGCGCCACTCCCACCGCATCGTGGTGCCGCCGGAGGACGGGATGAACGTGACGTACCCGGAGGCGCACTCCTTCGGGTCCATCCCCGCCATCGGCGTCTCCCGGTACAGGACCCTCGAGCTGCTCTCGTCGCCGGACAGCAGCGAGAGCCGGGTGTAGCAGGTGTCCTGGGCGCCGGACGGATAGGTGTACGTCGCGACACCGCTGGAGTACAGCAGCGAGAACTTGACGTTGAAGGAGGTGTGGCCGGTTCCGGCGCCCGGCTGGTACCCGTTGCCGGTCCAGTTGCCGAGCAGCCCCCCGGTGGTGCTGGTGGTCGGCCTGTCGGTCGGCGTGTAGGTGTTCGGCGGCGAGTAGGTCGGCGTCGGCGGGTCGTCGTCGCTGTTGGCCCCGATGACGGCGAGCACCACGACCACCAGGATCACGATCAGCGCGAGCGCGCCGCACCCGATCGCGATGATCGGCCCCGCGGAGCTGGACTGCTTCGGCGGCTGCCCGTACTGCGGCGGGCCGGGCGGCATCGGCATCCGGGGCTGCGTCTGCGGCGGGGGCGGCATCGCCCCGCCCTGGTACATCGGCATCGGCGGCGGCGTGATCGGCTGCTGCGGATGCCCGGCGGGGCCGGGCATCCCGCCCTGGTGCAGCGGCATCGGCGGCGGGGTGATCGGCTGCTGCTGCGGCCGGGGCCGCGGCGCCGGCGGCACCGGGGGCGGCGGCGGGAGCTGCGAGGCGATCCGGGTGCCCTGGTTGAGCAGGTCCTCCTGCCCGCCGCCCTGGTTCGCGGGCGCGGCGCCGACATGGCCGAGCAGGTTCAGCAGCAGCTGCGCCGCCGGGGGGCGCAGGCCCGCGTCCTTGGACAGGCAGCGCCCGATCAGGTCGCGCAGCGGCCCGGCGGGCAGCGCCGACAGGTCGGGCTCCTCGTTGAGGATCCGGTTGATGATGACCGGCAGCGTGTCGGCCTCGAACGGCGACTGCCCGGTGCCGGCGAACACCATGGTCGCGGCCCAGGCGAAGATGTCCACCGCCGGGGTGAGCGGCGCGCCGGTGAGCTGCTCGGGCGCCAGGTAGCCGGGCGTGCCCACCACCATGCCGGTCGCGGTGACGGCGCTCTCCTGCGAGTTGACCGTCCGCGCGATGCCGAAGTCGACGACGCGCGGGCCGTCGGAGGCCAGCATGACGTTGTTCGGCTTGAAGTCGCGGTGCACGATCCCGGCCTCGTGGATGGCCGCGAGCGCGGTCACCGTGCCGATCGCGAGCCGCTCCAGCTCCGCCGCGCCGCGCGGGCCGTCGTGCGCGACGACGTCGTGCAGGGAGGGCCCGTCGATGAACTCGCTGACGACGTAGGGCTGGTCGCCCTGGACGTCGGCCTCGAGGACCCGGGCCGTGCAGAAGGGCTCGACCTTCTGCGCCGCCGCGACCTCGCGGGTGAACCGGGCGCGTGCGGCCGGATCGTTGGCCATCTGCGCGTGCAGCAGTTTGACGGCGACGTACTCGCCGTTCGGCGCCTTGCCCAGGTAGACGGCGCCCTGGCCCCCGGCGCCCAACCGTCCGATGACCTCGTACCGTCCGAGTGCCCTAGGATCGCCCGGCTCCAGCGGAGCGGCATCCGGCATCTGACCCTCCAGTGACCCGCAGTGATGTCCGCGACATTGTGCGCCGGACCCGCTCGCGGGGCCCCGTGCCGGCGATCGCCGGGCTGACCCCCGCAGGGGATCCGCCCCCAACCTCAGGCGGGCACGATATCGCGTTAGTTCTGACGTTTCACCGATGTATCCGGTTCGGTGTTCCGCCCGCCGGGTACGGCCGTCCCGCCGCACCGGGGCGGGCGGTGCGCACAACGCCTCCGGGACCGATATGATCCCGCCGCCGCGGGAACCCCGGCAGGCGCCGCGGCCCCCGGAACGGGGCCGTGTCACCCGCCGGGTATGTGATGGATGACACAGTGCGAGGGAAGAGTCGGGTGATGGGTGTCACTCGTGGGAACGGTCGCGCCTCGTGTGTCGCAGGTCACCAACCGTGACAGAATTTCCCGCCCGGATCGGGCACAAGAACGGCCCCCCGAGCGTTAGATCCGCGCGACGGGGCGCATAAAGCACTGAGGGGGATGGAGATAGAAGATGGCGACCGACTACGACAGCCCACGCAAGACAGACGACGACCTGAGCGAGGACAGCCTCCAGGAGCTCCAGGCACGCCGCGCCGACAAGGCGGCGAGCATCATCGACGAGGACCTGGACGCCGGCGAGGTCGCCGAGCTGCCGGGCGCCGACCTGTCGAACGAGGAGCTCACCTTCCGGGTGGTGCCTCGGCAGGCCGACGAGTTCACCTGCACGCGCTGCTTCCTGGTGCACCACCGCAGCCAGCTGGCCACCGAGAAGAACGGCCAGCCGGTCTGCCGCGAGTGCGCCGCCTGACCGGCGGCGGACACGGGGTGACGGGACGAGGGCGCGTGACGGGAGAGGCCGGGTGACGGGAGAGATCGAACCGCGTCATGGCGAGGTGGAGCCGGCGCGCGGCGACGGCTCCACGGAGCTGGGCGAGCTGATCGGCCGGCTCGCCTCCGACGAGGACATGGACGGCGAGACCCGCGGCCGCCTGCTCGGGCGACTGGCCAGGCTGCTCGGCCAGAGCGCCCGGAAGGTGGGGGCCGCGGGCGTCGCGCGCGGCAGGTGGCTCGCCGACCTGCTCCTCGCGGCGGCGCCGCACATCCCGATCCGCGATCTGGAGACCCTGCAGGCCCACCACCACGGGCTGATGGGCGAGGAGCTCGCCGACCGGATCGTCAAGGCGGCGGGCAACGCCACGACCGCCGTCGGCGCCGCCGGAGGCGCGCTGGCCGCGGTGGAGTTCGCCGCCCCGCCGCTGCTGCTGACCGCGCCCGCCCAGCTCGCCGCCGAGACGCTCGTCGTCGCGGCCATCGAGGTCAAGATGATCGCCGAACTGCACGAGGTGTACGGCGTCAGCGTCCAGGGGTCCGGGACCGCGCGCGGCGCCGCGTTCGTGACGTCCTGGGCCCGGCAGCGCGGCATCAACCCCCTGGAAGGCGGCACCCTCACCAGCGCCCTCGGCACGGCGGCCAAGAGCGCGCTGCGCCGGCGCATGCTCCGCGTCTTCGGCCGGAGCCTGTCCACCATGGGCCCCCTGCTCACCGGTGCCGCGGCCGGCGCCGCCCTCAACCGCTCCGCGACCAAGGGGCTGGCCCTCAAGGTCCGCAACGACCTGCGGGAGATCGCCGGCTCCCTGCCCCCGCTCCCCGGCGACCAGCCCCGTCGCCTGGACCCCTAGCGGCCGCCCACCCCCTGGCGGCACACGCGGGTGTCGAGGAGGCGGCGCGTCCTGCGCGGCGCGACCGTTTCCGTGCGCCTTTCATCTCGCGGGCGCCTGAACCCTCAGGCGGCCCGGGACAGCGAGAACGCGTCGTGGCCGGTCTCTCCGATCAGCGGAGGGACCGGCCACGACGCGCATGGCCGCCGACCGGGGGAGGGCCCCGGCGCGGGACGTTCTAGACGTCGGCCTTGAGGTTCTGCGGGAGCTGGCCGGTGCCCTTGGCCCACTGGTGGGCGGCGGCCCGGGTGGCGAGCAGCCGCGCGACCTCCATGCCGACGCCCATCACCACGGCCCACCCGATCGCCTCGGCCAGCGCCACGTCGGGGGACTCGGGGTTGGTCGGAGGCTCCTTGCCGGTGCTCTTCTTCCAGGCCAGCGTGATGACTTTCTTCGCGACGAAGCCGCCCGCGAATGCGGCCGCTCCGGCCATCACCCGCCAGCCGATGTCGCCCTTGTCCGCCATGTTGGTCCTCTCTCGTCCTGTCGTCTCCGACGCTACCGGAACGGCCCGCCCCCGGAGGGGAAGGCGATCACCGCGTCGGCGCCGGTAATCGGCATGCGACCCGGGCCGATGTCAATACGATTGGCCTCATGACAGAGCAGCCGCGTACTCCGCACGTCCCTCCGAAGCCTTCCCTGGACGGCCTGGAGGACAGATGGGCACGCGTCTGGGAGGACGAGGGAGTCCACCGCTTCGACCGCACCCGGCCGCGCGGCGAGGTCTACTCGATCGACACCCCGCCGCCCACCGTGAGCGGATCCCTCCACGTCGGCCACGTCTTCTCCTACACCCACACCGACACCGTCGCCCGGTACCACCGCATGCGCGGTCGGGCGGTCTTCTACCCGATGGGCTGGGACGATAACGGCCTTCCGACCGAGCGCCGCGTGCAGAACCATTTCGGCGTCCGATGCGATCCTTCCCTTCCCTACGACCCCGACTTCGAGCCCCCGGCCAAGCCCGACCCGAAACGCCAGCAGCCGGTCTCGCGGCGCAATTTCATCGAGCTGTGCGAGCGCCTCACCGAGGTCGACGAGAAGGCCTTCGAGGAGATGTGGCGCCGCGTCGGCCTGTCGGTCGACTGGAGCCACCTCTACACCACCATCGGCGCCACCGCCCGGACGGCGTCCCAGCGCGCGTTCCTGCGCAACCTGGCCCGCGGTGAGGCGTACGTCTCCGAGGCGCCGACGCTGTGGGACGTCACGTTCCGCACCGCCGTCGCGCAGGCCGAGCTGGAGGACCGCGAGCACCCCGGCGCGTTCTACCGGATCCGGTTCCACGGCGACCAGCGCCCCGTCTACATCGAGACGACGCGGCCGGAGCTGCTTCCCGCCTGCGTCGCGCTGGTCGCGCACCCCGACGACGAGCGGTACCAGGAGCTGGTCGGGACGACCGTGCGCACGCCGCTGTTCGGCGTCGACGTCCCGGTCGTCGCGCACCGGCTGGCCGACCCCGGCAAGGGCTCCGGCATCGCGATGATCTGCACGTTCGGCGACGTCACGGACGTCACCTGGTGGCGCGAGCTGGACCTGCCGACCCGCGCGATCATCGACTGGGACGGGCGGCTCGCCGCCGACCCGCCGCAGGGCGTTCCCGCACGGCCGTACGACGAGCTGGCGGGCAAGACGGTCTTCTCGGCCAAGGAGCGCGTCGTCGAGCTGCTGCGCGAGTCCGGCGACCTGGACGGCGAGCCCCGCAGGATCAGCCGGCCGGTGAAGTTCTACGAGAAGGGCAGCAAGCCCCTGGAGATCGTCACCACCCGGCAGTGGTACATCCGCAACGGCGGCCGCGACGAGGGCGTCCGCGCGGAACTGCTCGCCCGCGGGCGCGAACTGGAGTGGCATCCGGGCTACATGCGGGCCCGCTACGAGAACTGGGTCGAGGGCCTGAACGGCGACTGGCTGATCTCGCGGCAGCGGTTCTTCGGCGTGCCGATCCCCGTCTGGTACCGGCTGGACGAGTCCGGCGAGCCGGTGTACGACGACCCGATCGTGCCGGCCGAGGACGCGCTGCCGGTCGACCCGTCGTCCGACGTCCCGCCGGGCTTCACCGAGGACCAGCGCGGCCGGCCGGGCGGCTTCGCCGGCGACCCCGACGTGATGGACACCTGGGCCACCTCGTCGCTGACCCCGCAGATCGCGGGCGGCTGGGAGCGCGACGCCGACCTGTTCGCCCGGGTCTTCCCCTACGACCTGCGGCCGCAGGCGCACGACATCATCCGGACGTGGCTGTTCTCCACGGTCGTGCGCTCGCACCTGGAGCACGGCTCGCTGCCCTGGAAGGGCACCGCCCTGTCCGGGTGGATCCTCGACCCCGACCGCAAGAAGATGTCGAAGTCCAAGGGGAACGTCGTCACGCCGATCGACCTGCTGCGCGAGTACGGCTCCGACGCCGTCCGGTACTGGGCGGCGAGCGGGCGCCCCGGCACCGACACCGCGTTCGACACCGGCCAGATCAAGGTCGGCCGCCGCCTCGCCATCAAGATCCTCAACGCGTCGAAGTTCGTGCTCGGGCTCGGTGAGGCGGCCCCGGACGCGCCGGTCACCGAGCCGCTGGACAAGGCGATGCTGGCGGCGCTGGCCGGGGTCGTCGAGGAGGCGACGGAGGCGTTCGAGGGCTACGACTACGCGCGCGCTCTGGAGCGCGCGGAGCGGTTCTTCTGGGAGTTCTGCGACGACTACCTGGAGCTGGTCAAGGCCCGCGCCTACGGGGACGGGCCGCAGGCGCTGTCCGCGCGTGCGGCGCTGCGCACCGCGCTGTCGGTCCTGCTGCGCCTGTTCGCGCCCGTCCTGCCGTTCGTGACCGAGGAGGTCTGGTCGTGGTGGCGGCGAGGGTCGGTGCACACGGCACCGTGGCCGTCCGCCGCCGAGCTGCCGACGGGCGGCGACCCGGCCGTCCTCGCGGCCACGGGCGAGGCGCTCCGGCAGGTCCGCAAGGCCAAGTCGGAGGCCAGGGCGTCGATGCGCGCCGACGTGTCCCGCGCCGTCGTGCGCGGCTCGCAGGTGACGCGGATCGCGCGTCCCGACCTGGCCGCGGCCGGGCGGATCGCCGACCTGACCCTGGAGGACGCTCCCGCCGCGCTCACCGTCGACGTCGTCCTGGCCCCCGCGACGTAGATCACCCCGGCCGGGTCTTGACGCGGATCCGGCGCACTCCACATATTAGATCGGCGGTCTAATTGGGTGCCGCCGGGCGGGACGGCGCGAACGGGTCCGGCGCGGCGCGGGAGGGACACGGGATGAGCGAGATCGACGAGCGGCACCCCGTGATCGCCCCGCGCCGGGTGCGGTTCGACTGGGCGGACACGCCGCTGCACTGGATCCCGGACGAGCCGGTCGCCACGCACTTCATCAACGTCCTGCACCTGCTGCTGCCCGCGGGGGAGCGGTGGTTCGTGCACGTCTACAAGGAGGCGCTCCCGCTCGTCCGCGACGACGAGCGCCTGTACCGCGAGGTCAAGGGCTTCATGGGCCAGGAGGCCGTGCACGCCTACTCCCACCAGGGCGTCCTGGACCGGCAGATGCGGGATCAGGGCCTCGATCCGGGCCCGCTCACCGACCGGATCGAGTGGGTGTTCCGGCGGATCCTCGGCGACCGGTGCTGGATCCCGTTCCTGCCCCGCAAGCGCTGGCTGTTCGTGCGGATCGGCGTCATCGCGGGCATCGAGCACTACACGGCCGTCCTCGGGCAGTGGATCCTGGACGCCCGCGAGCTGGACGAGGCCGGCGCCGATCCGACGATGATGGACCTGCTGCGCTGGCACGGCGCCGAGGAGGTCGAGCACCGGTCCGTCGCGTTCGACGTCTACCAGCACGTGGCCGGGCGGTACTGGATGCGGTTCATCGCGTTCTTCCTCGGCGTCCTCGCGCTGCCGCTGATGGTGTACGCCGGGGCGGTGTTCCTGTGCCGGGCCGATCCGACGCTGAAGGGCGTCCGCCCGCGGATCCGCGACTACCGGCGGGCGGTGCGGCGCGGGCTCTTCCCCAGCAACCGGTTCATGATCTCCGCGGGGCGCGCCTACCTGCGGCGCGACTACCACCCGTCCCGCGAATGCTCGACGCAGCGGGCGCTCGACTACCTCGCGTCGTCGCCCGCGGCGCGGGCCGCGGGCGGCCGGGCGTCCTGAGCCGCGCCGCTCACAGCGCGCAGGGCAGGTGCTTGATGCCGTTGATGAAGTTGGAGTAGAGCATCTGGGGCTCTCCGCTCGCCCGGATGTCCGGGACGCGGGTGAACAGCTCCCGGAACATCACCGTGATCTCCTGGCGGGCCAGGTTCGCGCCGAGGCAGAAGTGGGGGCCGGGGCCGCCGAACCCTACGTGCGGGTTGGGGTAGCGGGTGATGTCGAAGACGTCCGGGTTCGTGAACACCTCCGCGTCGCGGTTCGCGGAGTTGTAGAACAGCAGGACCTTGTCGCCCGCCCGGTACCGCTGGCCGTTCATCTCGTGATCGCGGGTCACGGTCCGGCGGAACTGGATGACCGGCGTCGCCATCCGGACGATCTCCTCGACCGCCCCCGGGATGCGGGCGTCGAAGTCCTCCATCAGCAGCGCCCGCTGCTCGGGGTTGTCGGTGAACAGCTTCAGCCCGTGCGTCATCGCGTTGCGGGTCGTCTCGTTGCCGGCCACGACGAGCAGGATGAAGAACGAGCCGATCTCCTGGTCGGTCAGCGACTCGCCGTCCACGTTGGCCGAGACCAGCCGCGACACGAGGTCGTCGCCGGGATGCCGGCGGCGCCTGCGGGCCAGCTTCATCGCCAGGTGGTTCAGCTCGTACCCGGCGGACATCGCCATGAGCAGCCCGTACAGGACGCCGATCCGGGTGATGCCCTCGCGGGTCACGTCCCGGCCGCCGGCGTACTCGGGGTCGCCGAGCCCGAGGATGGTGTTCGTCCGGTCGTACACCATCGGGCGCACCTGCTCGGGGATGCCCATCATGTCGCAGATGACCTGCACGGGCAGCCGCGCCGCGACGTCGGTGACGAAGTCGGCCGACCCCTTGCGCTCCAGGTCGTCGACGATCCGCGTCGCGGTCGCCTGCAGGTCGGTCTCCAGCTTGGCGAGGACGCGCGGGGTGAACGCCCGCGACACGATCCTGCGGATCTTGGCGTGCCGCGGGTCGTCCATGTTGATCATCGAGCCGAAGTAGCGGGCCATGTACCGGGGCAGGTCGGCGATGCTGTTCGAGCACGGCTCGCTGCTGAACACCTCCGGCGTCCGGCTGGCCTCCACCACGTCCGCGTGCCGGGTGAGGGCGTAGTAGCCCGGCCCGGTCCGGATGAACGGCAGCTTGAGCTCGGGGAAGAACGCCGGGCGGTCGCGGGGGGGGGGGCCCCGCCGCCCCCCCCCCCCCCCCGGCGGGGGGGGGGGGGGGGGGGCCCCCGCGGGGGGGGGGGGCGGGGGGGGCCCGGGCCCGGCGGGCGAGGACACCGCAGAACACCAGAGAACAAA
>NZ_JBFARL010000218.1:0-12775 GCF_040674655.1 Actinomadura sp. NPDC049753
CCGCGAGGGCCTGCTGACCGGCGCCTGAGGCTCGGACGCGCCGGGGGCGACGCAGGCGGCGATGACGGCGCCGAGCGCGCGCACGTCGGCGGTCTCGGCGCCTTCGCCCGCCGGCGCGCGGAGGAGGCCGCCGATGCCGGTGTCGACGACCTTCACGTCGACGCCGGCGTCTCCGTAGGCGAGCACGACCCTGTCCGGCGTGAGGCCGCCGTGCGTCACGCCCGCGGTGTGCGCGGCCTCCAGCGCCCCCGCGATCCGGCCGCACACGGCGGCTGTCTCGGACTCGGCGAGCGGTCCGCGCCGCAGCCGGTCGGCGAGGGTCTCGCCGGCCAGGAACTCGGTCACGACGAAGGACACGAGCCGTCCGGACGCGTCGCGGGTCTGGTCGCTGTCGAAGACCGTCTCCAGCGCGGCGTGGGAGAGCGCGGCGGCGCGGTTCACTCCCTGCCGGAACCTCCGCTGCGGGCCCGCGCCCGCGGGCGCCGGGGCCTTCACCGCGACGGGACGGCCCAGCAGCTCGTCCCAGGCGCGCCAGACCTCCATGGTCCCGCCGTCGTCGAGGCGTTCCACGAGGCGGTAGCGCTCCGTCAGCCGCAGGCCCGATTCCACTGGACGTCACCCTCGTCGCACTCCGGTGCCGGGCGCGGTCCCCGGCTCGCCAGGAGGTACGCGCCGCCGGCCCCGGCGGGTTCGACGGACCCGGCCGGGGCGGCGGCGGCCGCGCTCACCCGGGCGTCACACGCGGCTCGGCGACCGCTCGGCCCGCCACGCGGCGAGCAGCTCGCGCAGGCTCTCCTCGTACCGGGCGATGTTCGCGGTCTTGACGTCCTCGTAACCGCGGATCATGTCCGGCAGCTCGGCGATCCGGACGGCGGCCTCGTGCCGGCCGTCCCCGGCGGCGCCCGCGTCCAGCCCGGCCACCAGCTCGTTCACCACCGCGACGTACCCGGTGACGAGGCGGCGCTCGGCGCGCCGCTGCGCCGTGGCGCCGAACGGGTCGAGCGGGGTGCCGCGCAGCCGCCGCATCGCGCGCAGCGCGCGGAACGCCGGGCGGGCCGTGCGGCCGAGGGCGATCTTCCGGTCCACCCCGACGGCCCGCAGCAGCGGCGGGTGCAGCATGTACGCGACCGTGGAGCCCGGCCCGAACTGCTCCTCGACGCGCCGGGCGAGCTCCGGGTCGAGGTGCAGGCGGGCCACCTCGTACTCGTCCTTGTAGGCCATCAGCTTGTACAGGTTGCGCGCGACGGCGACCGCGAGGCGCCGCCCGCCGGCGCCCGCCGCCTCGTCGGCCCTGGCGACGCGCAGGACCGCGTCCAGGTACCGCTTGGCGAGCGCCAGGTTCTGGTAGGCGGCGAGGTCGGGCACGCGGATCCGCAGGACGCGGGCCAGCTCGCCGTCCACGCCGGACTCGTCGACGAGGTCCATCGCGGCGGACGCCGTCGAGTCCAGCGGGCGCGGCGCGACCCGCGCGGCCGGCTCCGCGGCGTCGTCCCGGCTCTCGGGTTCGAGCACGAGGCGGCGTCCGGCGCGGAACGCCTGGATGTTCGCCTCCACCTGCACGCCGTTCAGCGTGAGGGCCTCCTCGACGGCCTTCGCCGACAGCGGCAGCAGCCCCGCCTGGTAGGCGGCGCCGACCACCACGAAGTTGGCCGTGGTCGTGGCGCCGAACCAGCGCTCGGCGAGCGCGAGGGCGTCGAGCGCGACCAGCCGGTCCGCGCGGGTGCGCTCGGCGATCCGCTTGACCAGCGACGCGCTCGGCGGCAGCGACGCCGAGGTGTCCACGATCATCCGCCCGGTCGGCACCTCGCTGGTCGACACGACCGCGGCGGTCCGGTCCGGCGCGCAGCGGCGCAGGTTGGCCTCGCTCGTCCCGGCCAGGGAGTCGAACACGAGGTAGGCGTCGGCGCCGCCCGCGCCGACCATGCCCGGCCGGTCCAGGTCGGCGGTCCCGATGCGCAGGTGCGACACGACGGCGCCGGCCTTCTGGCTCAGCCCGGTCTGGTCGAGCGCGCGGGCGTGCCGGCCGTCGATGAGGGCCGCCGTGGCCAGCACCTGGTTCACCGTCACGACGCCGGTGCCGCCGATGCCGACGAGCAGCACGTCCGCCGACTCGGGCCGCGTCTCGGGCTCCTCCAGCTCGCCGATCGGCGGCAGGGTCCGCGCCGCCTCGACCTTCTTGCCGGGCAGGACGGTGACGAACGAGGGGCAGTCGCCGTCCACGCAGGAGTAGTCCTTGTTGCAGGACGTCTGGTTGATCTGCGTCTTGCGGCCGAACTCGGTCTCGACCGGCTCCACGCTGAGGCAGTTCGACTTGGTGCCGCAGTCGCCGCACCCCTCGCAGACGGCCTCGTTGATCAGGACGCGGGTCTGCGGGTCGGGGACGAGGCCGCGCTTGCGCTTGCGCCGCGTCTCGGCCGCGCACGCCTGGTCGTACAGCAGCACGGTCACGCCCGGGATCTCGCGCAGCTCCCGCTGGACGGCGTCGAGGTCGTCGCGGTGCCGGACCCGGACGCCGGGCGCCCAGTCCGTCCCGCGCGGGTAGCGGGACGGGTCGTCCGCCACCACCACGATCTTCGCGACGCCCTCGGCGTGCAGCATCCGGGTGATCGCCGCCGGGTCGGCGCCGCCGTCGGCGGCCTGCCCGCCGGTCATCGCCACGGCCGCGTTGTAGAGGATCTTGAAGGTGATGCTGGTGCCGGCGGCGACGGCCTGCCGGACCGCGAGGCTGCCGGAGTGGAAGAACGTCCCGTCGCCGAGGTTCTGGAACATGTGCCCGGTCTCGGAGAACGGCGCCGCGCCCACCCACATCGCGCCCTCGCCGCCCATCTGCGTGGTGCCGATGCCGCGGTCGGTGAACACGGTCATCACGTGGCAGCCGATGCCGCTCGCCGCGATCGACCCGTCCGGGACGACCGTCGACCGGTTGTGGGGGCAGCCCGAGCAGAAGTACGGGGTGCGGGCCGGGGCGAGCAGGTTGATCTGCGGCTTGCGGGGCTTCAGCACCGCGTCGCGCAGGTCCACGTGCTCCTCGCCGACGCGGTCGGCGAGGAGCACGGCGAGGGCCTTCACGAGCCGGTCCGCGTCCAGGCCCCCGTCGGGCGGGACCAGACCGGCGCCGTCCGGGCCGTTCTTGCCGTACACGGCGGGGCGCTCCGGCAGGTCGTACAGGACGTCGCGGATCTGCGTCTCGACGAACGGCCGCTTCTCCTCCACGACGACGATCTCGCGCAGCCCCCGGGCGAACTCCCGGATCCGGTCCGCGTCCAGCGGGTAGATCAGCGCGAGGCGCAGCAGCCGGACGCCCCGGCGGGCCAGGGCATCGTCGTCCAGCCCCAGGCGGTCGAGGGCCTCGCGCAGTTCCACGTAGGTGCGGCCCGCGGCGACCAGGCCGACGACCGCGTCGCCGGCGGCGCCCTCGATCCGGTCGAGCCCGTTGGCGGCGGCGTAGGCCGTCGCGGCCAGCAGGCGGCCCTGGAGGACCTCGGTCTCGATGGCCGTCGTCCCCTGGAGGTCGACGCCCGGCTTGCGGGTCGGCTTCCACGGCCGTCCGCGCCACGCGAACTCCGGGCGGACCGGGTCGGGGACCGGCTCGACGTCCACGATCTCGTGGGAGTCGGCGACGTCCGTCACGAGCTTGAACCCGGTCCACGCCCCGCTGAACCGGGACATCTCGAAGCCGTGCCGCCCGAGGCGCAGCAGGTCGCCCACCGATCCGGGCGCCAGCACCGGCATGAACGCCTCCGCGAGCGCGCCCTCCGTCGCCGACGGCAGCGTGGACGACTTCGCGGACGGGTCGTCGCCCACCACGGCGAGCACTCCGCCGCGCTCCGACGTGCCGAGCCAGTTGGCGTGCTTGAACGCGTCCAGCGACCGGTCCACCCCGGGCGCCTTGCCGTACCAGAGCCCGAACACGCCCTCGAACCGGGGACCTGGCAGGTGCTCGGCGAGCTGCGAACCGTACACGGCCGTCGCCGCCAGCTCCTCGTTCACGCCCGGCACGAACCGGATGTCGTGTTCCTCCAGCAGCTTCGCGTCCCGCGCCAGCTGCTGGTCCAGGCCGCCGAGCGGGGACCCGCGGTACCCGGACACGAAACCGGCGGTCCGCCATCCCCGCCGGGCGTCCGCGCGCCGCTGCTCCAGCAGCAGGCGGACGAGGGCGTGCACCCCGCCGATCGCGATCCGGCCGCGCTCCAGTTCGAGCCGGTCGCGAAGGGGAGAGGAAGAAACGCTGGTGCTCATGCTTGCATTGAGCCGCCTAAGCTGAGCGGAGTGCAAGATGGCTGGACGATAATTGAGCGGATTGCTCAAGTCAGAACCGAGTTACCCGCCGGAGCTGAGCGTTGTGACCCGTACCACTCTCCTCGATCTGCAGATCCTGCGCCGCCTCGTCGAGCAGCCCCGCATCGGCGTCACGGAACTGGCCGCCAAGCTCGGCATCGCCCGCAACACCGCGCACGCCCGCGTGGAGCGCCTCGAACGCGAGGGCGTCATCGGCCACCGCGGCCGCGAGGTCGACCTCGGCGCCATCGGCTTCGAGCTGACGGCCTTCGTCACCCTGGAGGTCGCGCAGGGCCGGCTGCGCGAGGCCGCCGTCGCGCTCTCGGCGATCCCGCGCGTGCTGGAGGTCCTCGGGATCACCGGCCAGGGCGACCTCCTCGTCCGCGCGGTCGCCCCCAACGGCAAGCAGCTCCACGAGGTCATCGACTCGATCCTCGCCTGCCCCGGCGTCCGCCGCAGCACCACCTCGATCGTCCTGACCCACCAGGTCCCGTTCCGCATCGGCCCCCTGCTGGAGGACGAGGAGAAGCGCGCCCGCGCCGCCTCCCGCAAGCCGGCCGACTGACCCCGGGTCGGTGTCTTTGCGGGGGACGCCCCCACGCCCTGTCAGGTTCTTTGTGGGGGGGCGACCCCCCACGCCCCCCGGCAAGAGCAGCCTGATCGGCGCCTTCCGCTACGCTCCAGGCGCCGATCAGGCGCCTCGGGGCTCTGGCGGGACGCGGCGTGCGAGCAGGAGCGCGACGTCGTCCGGGGCCGCCTCGCGGCCGATCAACGCCGACATCACCGCCGCGCCGACCGCCTCGGGAGGCCCGGCGTAGGCCGCCTCGCACAGCCGGTCGATGCCGTCCAGGATCGACTCGTCCCGCCGCTCGATCAGCCCGTCGGTGTAGAAGCAGAGCAGGGCGCCCGGCGGGAGGTCGAGGGTGCGGGTCCGGCGGGGGATGTCCTCGCCCAGGCCGATCAGGACGTCGAACTTCATGTCCACGGACTCGGCGGGGCCGCCCGGCTGCGCGAGGACCGGGGGAGGGTGCCCGGCCGAGGACAGCCGGACCCGGCCGGCGGCGGTGTCGAGCACCGCGTACAGGACGGTCGCCGTCGCCTCGGGTTCGAAGTGCAGCATCTTCCGGTTGAGCTTGTGCAGCACCTCGGCGGGGTCGTCGTTGTCCAGCGCGTAGGCGCGCAGCGCGCTGCGCATCCGGCCCATGACGACGGCCGCCGGGAGCCCGTTGCCCGCGACGTCGCCGATGACGATGCCGATCTCGCCCGAGGGGAGGGTGAACACGTCGTACCAGTCCCCGCCGACGATCGCCTTGCCGGGACGGTAGCGGGCGGCCAGTTCCAGCCCGGGGACCTTCGGGGGCGCGGCCGGCAGGAGGCTGCGCTGCAGCTCCAGCGCGCCGGCGCGTTCGGCGCGGCTGAGCAGCGACTGCACCGCCAGCGCGACGCGGGAGGCTGCGAGCTGGAGGAACTCGGTCTCCTCGGCGGTGAACCGGCGGTGCCTCAGCGTCCCGACGTGCATCACGCCGACCAGCGTCCCCCCGCCGACGAGCGGGACGCCGAGAAGCGAGTGCAGGCCCCGCTGGACGAGCAGCGGGTTGAACACGTTGGAGCTCGGCACGTCCGGCACGTAGACCGGCCGCCGCTCGGCGGCCACGCGCCCGGCGAACCCCTCGCCCACGGGGACGTGGGCGGCCTGGGCGACCTCCTCCTCGATGCCCTTGGCGGCCGTCGCCACGAGGAACCGCTCCTCCCGGTCCAGAAGCAGCACCACGGCCGTGTCGACCTCCAGGACGGCGCGGACGCGGTCGAGGAGGGTGTCGAGCAGCTCGTCCACGTCCATCGCGGCGAACGCCTCGTCGGTGATCGCCTTGATGTTCGCCAGCCTGCGGATCGCGCCCTCCGAAGCGCCCGCCGTGTTCTCCACCTTTACACCTTATGCACTACCTGCCGTGCCGGGCGGGCCCATCCCGTCGCAGGACGCTCCGGACGCCGGTGGCGATCTCCAGGTCCTCGCGGGCCGCCACCACGAGCGTCCGGACGGCGGCGCCGGCGGCGGTGACGTCGGCGTCGCCGTCCGCGTCCGCGTTGCGGTCCGGATCGACCGAGGTCCCGAGGTGGGCGAGGTCCCCGGCCAGCCGCATGCGGACCGCCGGATCGTGCTCGCCGATCCCGCCGGTGAACACGAGGGCGTCGAGCCCGCCGAGCGCGGCGGTCATCGCGGCGGCGCAGGCGCGGAGGCGGTGGTGGTAGACGTCCAGGGCGGCGAGGGCGGTCGCGTCGTGCTCGGCGGCCCGCTCGCGGACCCGGCGCATGTCGCCGGTGCCGGTCAGGCCGCGCAGCCCGGAGTCGCGTTCGAGCGCGTCGTTCACCTCCTCCGGCGCGATGCCGTGCTTGATCAGCCAGAGCGGGATGCCGGGGTCGATGCTGCCCGCCCGCGACGCCATGACCAGCCCTTCGAGCGGGGTGAACCCCATGGTGGTGTCGACCGACCGGCCCCCGGCGACGGCGCACAGGGACGCGCCGGCGCCGAGGTGGCACACCACCATCCGCAGCCCGGCCGGGTCGCCTCCGAGCATCTCGGCGGCGCGCCAGGAGGCGTAGGAGAACGACAGGCCGTGGAAGCCGTAGCGGCGCAGCCCGAACCGCTCGCGCCACTCGCGGGGGAGCGCGTAGGTCGCGGCCGCGTCCGGCAGGGTGGCGTGGAAGGCGGTGTCGAAGCACGCCACGGCCGGGACGTCCGGCAGGACGCCGGAGATCTCGGCCAGGGCGCGCAGGGAGGCGGGCTGGTGCAGCGGCGCGAGGTCGGCGAGCTCGCGGAGCCGCGCGGTGACCTTCTCGTCGACGCGCACCGGCGCGGTGAAGTCGGTCCCGCCGTGGACGAACCGGACGCCGACGGCGTCCGGCCGGGGCAGGTCCGCGACCAGCCCGGCCATCTCGTGGCCGCCGCCGGAGTCCTCGGCGAGGACCGTGTCGTCGGCGTCGAGCAGGCTCACCTTCAGGCTGCTCGACCCGGGGTTGACCGTCAGGACCCGCATCAGTACGGCCACGTCCAGTCGCGGACCTCGGGGGCGTCCTCGCCGTGCTCGCGCGTGTAGGAGCGCAGGAAGAGGCGCTGGTCGGCCATCCGCTGCCGGAGGTGGGCGACGCGGGCGCCGAGGGAGGGGACGCGGTCGATGACGTCCATGACGAGGTGGAACCGGTCGAGGTCGTTCAGCATGACCATGTCGAACGGCGTGGTCGTCGTCCCCTCCTCCTTGTAGCCGCGGACGTGCAGGTTGCCGTGCCCCGTCCGCCGGTAGGTGAGGCGGTGGATGAGGTACGGGTAGCCGTGGAAGGCGAAGATGACGGGCTTGTCGGTGGTGAACAGGGTGTCGAACTCGCGGTCCGACAGGCCGTGGGGGTGCTCGCTGGACGGCTGGAGCCGCATCAGGTCGACGACGTTGACGACCCGGACGCGCAGTTCGGGGAACAGCTGCCTGAGCAGGTCGACGGCCGCGAGCGTCTCCAGCGTCGGGATGTCGCCCGCGCAGGCGAGCACCACGTCGGGGTCGGCGCCGCCGTCGGTGGACGCCCACTCCCAGATGCCGATGCCGCGGGTGCAGTGCGCGATCGCGGCGTCCATCGGCAGCCAGTTCAGCGCGGGCTGCTTCCCGGCGACGACCACGTTGACGTAGTCGCGGGAGCGCAGGCAGTGGTCGCCGACCGACAGCAGCGTGTTCGCGTCCGGCGGCAGGTACACGCGGACGATCTCCGGCTTCTTGTTCAGCACGACGTCGAGGAAGCCGGGGTCCTGGTGGGTGAAGCCGTTGTGGTCCTGCCGCCACACGTGCGACGACAGCAGGTAGTTCAGCGACGCGATCGGCCGCCGCCACGGCAGGCCGCGGGTGACCTTCAGCCACTTCGCGTGCTGGTTGAACATGGCGTCGACGATGTGCACGAACGCCTCGTAGCTGTTGAACAGCCCGTGCCGCCCGGTGAGCAGGTACCCCTCCAGCCAGCCCTGGCACAGGTGCTCGCTCAGCACCTCCATCACCTGGCCGGAGCGCGCCTGGTGCTCGTCGGTCGGCAGCAGCCCGCCCTGGAAGACGCGGTCGGTGGCCTGGAAGACGTCCCCGAGCCGGTTGGACGCCGTCTCGTCCGCGCCCATGATCCGGAAGTTGGACGGGTTGGCCCGCACGACGTCGCGCAGGAACGTCCCGAGCCTGCGGGTGGGCTCGGTCGAGGTGGCGCCGGGCTTGCCGACCTCCACGGCGTAGTCGCGGAAGTCGGGCAGCGCCAGCGGCTTCAGCAGCAGCCCGCCGTTGGCGTGCGGGTTCGCGCTCATCCGCCGGTCGCCCGCGGGCGCGAGGGCCCGGAGCCCGGCCGCCGGGCGGCCCGCCTCGTCGAACAGCTCCTCCGGGCGGTAGGAGCGCAGCCACTCCTCCAGCTGCGCGCGGTGCCCGGCGTCCTCGCACACTCCGGCGAGCGGCACCTGGTGGGAGCGCCAGGTGTTCTCGACCGGCAGCCCGTCCACCTCCTTCGGGCCCGTCCAGCCCTTGGGGGACCGCAGGACGATCATGGGCCAGCGGCGCCGCTCGGACGCCCCGCCCTCCCGGGCGCCGCGCTGGATGTCGGCGATCTCGTCGAGGGCCTGGTCGAGGGCGGCGGCCATCTTGCGGTGCATGGACGCGGGCTCGTCGCCGCTCACGAGGAACGGCCGGTAGCCGTACCCGTCCAGGAGCTGGACGAGCTCCTCCTCGGGGATGCGGGCCAGCACCGTCGGGTTCGCGATCTTGTAGCCGTTGAGGTGCAGGATGGGCAGGACGGCGCCGTCCCGCACCGGGTCGAGGAACTTGGTGGAATGCCAGCTCGCCGCGAGGGGTCCCGTCTCGGCCTCGCCGTCGCCGACGATGCACGCGACCACGAGGTCGGGATTGTCGAAGGCGGCCCCGAAGGCGTGGGCGAGGGAGTAGCCCAGCTCGCCGCCCTCGTGGATGGAGCCGGGCGTCTCCGGTGCGACGTGGCTCGGGATGCCGCCGGGGAAGGAGAACTGCCGGAACAGCCGCCGCATGCCCGCCTCGTCCTGCGACACCTCCGGGTAGACCTCGCTGTAGGTGCCTTCGAGCCAGGCGTTCGCGACCGCCGCGGGCCCGCCGTGCCCCGGGCCCATGATGTAGATCATGTCGAGGTCGCGCGCCCTGATGACGCGGTTGAGGTGGGCGTAGCAGAAGTTCAGGCCCGGCGTGGTGCCCCAGTGCCCGAGCAGCCGCGGCTTGAGGTCCCGCCGTTCGAGCGGCTCGCGGAGCAGCGGGTTGTCCAGAAGGTAGATCTGCCCCACGGACAGGTAGTTGGCGGCTCTCCAGTACGCGTTGATCTGTTGTACTTCGTCGTCGCTCAGGGTGCCCGACTGGGTCATGCGCGTCCTCCGGGTGTTCTCGACCGCCCTGAGGACATCCCGTCCCCACGAACGGGGTTCTCAACCGTCGAAGAGAGCCCATCAGCCCTGTGCCCGCGGGCCTAGGGCCGAACGTCCCGGACGGCCGGAGCGGCGGCGGGCAGGGCGACAGGGGCAGGGCGACAACGAGGCCACGGCGCTCGGCCGTGACCTCGTCCCCCCACCTCGGTGCGACCGCCGCCGGTTACAGGGGCGGTATGCCGGCGCGACGGCGCACGGCCTCCGCCCCGCCCCCCAGCGAACCGGCGGGAGCGTCACCTCCGGGTGCTGGAAGCCTGTCGGCTACTCGTGCGTAGGTTCACGCTTCCCGGCGCGGGGTCGGCGAGCGGCGGGCATGCTGCGGCGAACGGTTGACCGTGAGCGACTAATTAATGACAGAGTGCCACATTGCGCGCGACGACCGGGACGGAAGGGGCGCCGGCGGTCTGAGATGCTACGCAGATCAGTACAGGTAAGCGGCAAGGAGGCGGAATGGGCGGGTTCTTCACCGGACGGACGCTGACCGGGATCGGGCGCGACCTGCGCGCGGGCCGGGAGTCGGCGCGGGGCCTGGTCGCGCGGGTCCTGGAGTCGGTCGACGAGGACCTCAACGCCTTCGTGACCCTGGACGCCGAGGGCGCCGAGGCCGCCGCCCGGTGGGCCGACGAGGAGCTGGCGTCCGGCGTCGACCGGGGGCCGCTGCACGGCGTCCCGGTCGCGGTGAAGGACATCATCGACGTCGCCGGGCTGCCCACCGGCATGGGGTCCGGCCACTACGCCGGGCACGTCGCCGAGGCCGACGCGGCCTGCGTGCGGATGCTGCGGGACGCGGGCGCCGTCATCGTCGGCAAGACCGGGACGCAGGAGTTCGCGTTCGGCGGCAGCGGCGACGTCTCGGTCAACGGCGCGGTCCGCAACCCCCGCGACCGGGAGCGGATGTCCGGCGGTTCCAGCAGCGGCAGCGCCGTCGCGGTCGCCGCGGGCATGGTCCCCCTCGCCATCGGCACCGACACGGGCGGGTCGGTGCGCATCCCGTCGGCGTTCTGCGGGATCGCCGGGTTCAAGCCGCCGCACGGCGCCATCCCGGCCGACGGCGTCTTCCCCCTGTCGCGCTCGCTCGACCACGTGGGCGTCCTCGCCGCCACCGCGGACGACTGCCGCGTCGCCTACCACGCCCTGACCGGGCCGGCGGAGGCCGTCCCGTCCCTCCTGGACGGCCCGGCCGGCGACGGCACCGGAGGCACGGCGTACGGGCGCGTCGCCTGGATCGAGCCGCCGGCGTGCGACCCCGAGGTGGAGCGGCGCGTCCGCGCCCTGTTCCCGGACGCGCCGTCCGAGCGGATCGACTTCGCCGGGCTCCGGCAGGTGTTCCTCGCGATCGAGTACAGCGAGGCGTACGACGTCCACGCCGAGCGGGTCGCCGAGGCGCCCGGCCGGTACCAGCCGGCGACGCTGGCCCGCCTGGAGGAGGCGGCCCGGATGCCGGGCTGGCGGCTCGTCCGGGCGCTGCGCGAGCGGGACCGGTACGCCGAGGAGATCGCCGGGCTGCTGGACCGCTACGACCTGCTGGCCATGCCCACCATGCCGATCCCCGCGCCCCGGATCGGCGCGACCGAGGTCGGGCTCGGCCCGCTCACCGCCCTGCTGGTCAGCCTCACCTCGCCGTGGAACGTGCTAGGGCTGCCCGCCCTGTCCGTTCCCGCCGGAACCGTCCCGGCGGACGGCGGCGGCGAGCTGCCGGTCGGGGCGCAGCTCGTCACCCGCCGGGGAGCGGAGGAGCTCCTGTTCACCGCCGCCGAACACCTCGCCACCTGACCAGGGCCGCGCCCAGGACGGGTTTCGAAGTGGCCTCGGCCAAGCGCGCGAACGCGTGACCTGCCCGGTGGAGCGAAGCCGGAGGCGAGCGGAACCGGGCAGATCGCGAAGCGATGCCGCGTTCGCCAAGGCCAGGGCACGTAGCGAGCCGCCAGGCGAGCGAAGTGGGCCGGGACTTCGAAAACACAGCCGCCAGGCGAGCGAAGTGGGCCGGGGCCTTGCCTACAGGTAGAGGCCGAAGAACTCCTCGGGGTGGTCCAGCAGCGGGGGCAGGTCGTCGGCGGTCAGCGTGACCAGTTCCTCCCTGGTCGGGGTCGCCCGCTCGCCGCCCTTGTCCCTGCCGCCGCCCTTCTTCGCCGCCGTCCCCTCCGCGAGGGCGACGGCGGCGGAGGCGACGCGGTCGGCCTGGTTCGCGACGGCCACGTCCAGCATGTTGCGCATCAGGCGGCCGTTGCCGAAGGACGGGCCGCGGGGCGCGCGGCGCAGCATCGAGCGCAGGACGTCCTCGGTGCCGGGGGCCAGCTCGAAGCCGTCGGCGGCGGCGAGCCGGCCGAACACCGTGATCAGCTCGTCGTCGTCGTAGTCGGGGAAGTGGATCTGCTTGGGGAACCGGGAGTCAAGGCCGGGGTTGGCGGCGAGGAACTCGGCCATCTCCTGCTGGTAGCCGGCCACGACCACGACGAGGTCGTCGCGGTGGTCCTCCATCAGCTTGACCAGCTCGGCGATCGCCTCGTGCCCGTAGTCGCCCTTCAGCGGCGACTGCGTCAGCGTGTACGCCTCGTCGATGAACAGGACGCCGCCGACCGCGCGCTCCACCAGGCGGCGCGTGCGGGGCGCGGTCTGCCCGATGTACTCGCCGACGAGGTGAGCGCGGGACGCCTCCACCAGGTGCCCGGACGACAGGACGCCGAGCCGCTTGTAGATGCGGCCGAGCAGCCGGGCCACCATCGTCTTGCCGGTGCCCGGGTTGCCGGTGAACACCATGTGCCGGGTCGGCGGCGTGATCCGGAGGCCCGACTCGCTGCGCAGCCGCGCCGCCTGCGTCCCGGCGACGAGCAGGGCGATCTCGTGCTTGACGCCCTCCAGGCCGGTGAGCTCGCGCAGCTCGGCCAGCGGGTCGCCGACGGCCTGCGCGGTGTCGAGTGCGGCCGGAACGTCCTGCTTGCGGACGACCGGCGCGGCGCCCGCCGCGTCGGGGCCGAGATGAAGGGCTTGCGTCCGCTGGCGGGCAGCAGGCCGGCGAGCGCCTCCTGCTTCGCGGCGACCGCC
>NZ_JBFARL010000219.1:0-12511 GCF_040674655.1 Actinomadura sp. NPDC049753
CGGTCAAGCAGCGCCTGCACCACCGCGGGCCCCGCCGGGTCCCTGGTGCCGTGCGCCACCGCGAGCAGTGCGGGCCGGCCGGCCGGCGGCGCGGCTCCGGTCTCAGCCACCGGCGCCCGCCGGGAGCCGGTCGACGATCCGCGGGTCGCACGCCAGCCGGTAACCGCGCTTGACGACGGTCTCGACGATGCCGGGCCGG
Source organism: Actinomadura sp. NPDC049753 (assembly GCF_040674655.1). Taxonomy (NCBI): domain Bacteria; kingdom Bacillati; phylum Actinomycetota; class Actinomycetes; order Streptosporangiales; family Thermomonosporaceae; genus Actinomadura; species Actinomadura sp. NPDC049753. The sequence continues at coordinate 200 of NZ_JBFARL010000219.1, forward strand.
CCGAGACCGCGCCGCAGCCGCGCCACCGCCATCTCCACGGCGTGTTCGTCGGCCTGCGGGCGGGCGTCCCGCGGCCGCGCCTCCCGCGCCCAGGCTTCCCTGATGCCGGGCGCGACGGCCAGCCGGCCCGGCAGCACCCCGCACAGCTCCGCCCGCGACACCACGTGCCCGGGGCGCCGCGCGAGGGCCCGGAGGATCGCCATGGGCGCGGGCGCGATGGGCCTCAACTGGCCGTCCAGGACGACGGCGTGCCCGCGCAGCTCCAGCGAGAAGCCCCGGACCGACAGCCGCCGCGACCGCCGCCGCGGCAGGTCGGCGACCAGCGCCCGCACCAGCGCGCCGAGCCGGGCGCGTTCGGGCTGGACGGTCGGGACGCCCCGCTCGGTGAGCGCCTGCGCGGTGACCGGGCCGACGCACGCCGCCACGACATGGGTGCGCATGGCCTCCAGCAGGGCCTCCTCCAGGTCGTCCTCGGCGGCGACCGCGAGCGTCGCGGCGACCGCCGGGGCGCTGGTGAAGGTGATCGCGTCGATGGTGCCCGCGACCGCCTGCCCGACGAGGCGGCGCAGCTGCGTGGAGTCCTCGGACCGCGACCAGCGGTACACCGGGATCTCGATCACCTCGGCGCCGGCCGCGCGCAGGGCCGCGATCAGCTCCGGCTGGCGTTCCCCGTACAGCTGCACGGCCACGCGCGCCCCGGCCGGCTCCCGGTCCAGCAGGTGCCGGATCACCTCGGCGCACTCCTCCGAGTCCGGCGACCAGCGCTCCTGCAGGCCCGCGGACCGGATCGCGCCGCGCGCCTTCGGGCCCCGCGCCAGGATCTCGGTCTCGGCCAGGCGGCCGATGAGCGCGTCGCGCATGCCGTGCCCGTCGGCCGCCTCCAGCCACGCCCGGAAGCCGATCCCGGTCGTGACCACGACGTGGTCCAGGGGCCCGGCGAGGCACGCCCGGGTGGCCTCCAGCAGCTCGGCGTCGTCGGCGAGCGGGACCAGGCGGATGGCGGGCGCCAGCACGACCCTCGCCCCGCGCCGCTCCAGCAGCGTCGCGAGCTCCTCGTGGCGCCGGGCCGCGGTCACGCCGACGGCGAACCCGGCCAGCGGCTCACTGCCGGTGCTCATCGGTGAGCGCCACCTCCACCCGGTCCCCGGAGCGGCGGACCGGGAAGGTCGGCAGCGCCACCCGCGGGTCGTCCAGGCACGCCCCGGTCCGCAGGTCGAACACCTGCTTGTACATGGGGGACGCGACGGTCGGCGCCTCGTCCCGGGTGCCGAGGATCCCCCGCGACAGCACGTAGGCGCCGCTGAACGGGTCGAGGTTCGACAGCGCGTACAGGCCGCCGTCGAAGGTCCGGAAGATCGCCACCTGCGTCCCGTCCACCATCGCGCAGGCGCCCCTCTCGGGGGTCAGGGCGGCGTAGGAGCAGATGTCGAACCAGCGGGCCGCGGGCCGGCGCGCCCGCTCCCTGACGATCGTCGCTTCGGGTGTCGTGGTCATCGCGCGGCAACCTCCTGGCGGGGAACTGTCCGATGGTCCGATACTCGGAAGGGGCGGTTTCGCGGTTGGGTCTCCTTTGTCACCGCCGTGTTAAAAGGGGCTCACCTCGCGCCGGGGGCGGCGCCGTCCCCCTCGGCGGGCAGGGGCCGCAGCCGGACGGCGCACACCTTGAACTCCGGCATCCGCGAGACCGGGTCCAGCGCGGGGTTGGTGAGCAGGTTCGCGCGGCCCTCCCCCGCCCAGTGGAATGGGATGAAGACGGTGTCGGAGCGGATCGCGCCGGTCAGCCGCGCGGTCACGGTCGCCGCGCCCCGGCGGCTCTCCACCCGAACGCCGGCGCCGTCCTCGATGCCGAGGCGCCCGGCCAGGTCGGGGTGCAGCTCGACGAACGGCCCCGGCGCCGCCTCGGTCAACTGCCGGACGCGCCGGGTCTGCGCGCCCGACTGGTACTGCGCGAGGACGCGCCCGGTGGTCAGGTACACCGGGTAGTCGGCGTCGACGTCCTCGGCGGCGCCGCGGTGCTCGACGGGGACGAACCGGGCCCGCCCGTCGGGGGTGGGGAAGCGGTCCAGGTAGGGCCTCGGCGTGCCGGGGTGGTCCGGCGACGGGCAGGGCCAGAACACCCCGCCCTCGGCCTCGATCCGCTCGTAGGTGATGCCGGAGTAGTCGGCGGGGCCGCCCGCGCTCGCGCGGCGCAGCTCCCCGAACACCGCCCGCGGGTCGGTGCTCCACTCCCCCGGCGCCTTGAGCCGCTCGGCGAGCCCGGCGAGGATCTCCAGGTCGGTGCGCACGCCGTCCGGCGGGCGGACGGCGCGGCGGCGCCGCAGCACCCGGCCCTCCAGGTTCGTCATCGTCCCGGACTCCTCGGCCCACTGCGCGGTCGGCAGGACGACGTCGGCGCGCCGCGCGGTCTCCGACGGCACGAAGTCCGCCACCACGAGCAGGTCGAGCGCGCCGAGCCGCTCCTGCACGGCCGCGGCGCGGGGCGCCGACACGACGGGATTGGATCCGAACAGCAGCAGCGCCTTCGGGCCGTCCGCGGTGCCGAGCGCCGACAGCAGCTCGTAGGCCGACCGTCCCGGCCCCGGCAGGTCGCCGGGGTCGACGCCCCAGACCCCGGCGACGTGCGCGCGGGCCTGCGGGTCGTCGATCCTGCGGTAGCCGGGGAGCTGGTCGGCCTTCTGGCCGTGCTCGCGCCCGCCCTGCCCGTTGCCCTGCCCCGTCAGGCACCCGTACCCGGAGCCCTCGCGGCCCGGCAGTCCGAGCGCGAGGGCCAGGTTGACGAAGGAGCTGACGGTGTCGGTGCCGCGCGCGTGCTGCTCCGATCCCCGCGCCGTGAGGACGTGGGCGCGGGCGGCGCGGGCCAGCAGCCGGACGGCCTCGCGCATCAGCGGCACGGGCACCCCGGTGATGCGCTCGGCGCGGTCGGGCCAGTAGGCGTTGGCGACCGTCCGGACGGCGTCGAACCCGGTGGTGCGGGCCGCGATGTACTCCTCGTCGGCCAGGCCCTCGGCGAGCGCCAGGTGCAGCAGCCCGTTGGCGAGCGCGATGTCGGTCCCGGGCGTCGGCTGCAGGTGCAGGTCGGCCTGGCGGGCGGTGGCGGTGCGGCGCGGGTCCACCACGATGAGGGCGCCGCCGCCCTCGCGCATCCGCGCCAGGTGCCGCATGAACGGCGGCATCGTCTCGGCCGGGTTGCCGCCCGCGAGCAGGACCGCGCCGGAGGCCGCCAGGTCGGTGACCGGGCCCGGAAGGCCGCGGTCCATGCCGAACGCCCGCCCGGACGCGGCGGCCGCCGACGACATGCAGAACCGCCCGTTGTAGTCGATCTGGGAGGTGCCGAGCGCGATCCGCGCGAACTTGCCGAGCTGGTACGCCTTCTCGTTGGTCAGCCCGCCGCCGCCGAACACCGCGACGGCGTCCGGCCCGTGCAGCTCGCGCAGCCGCCCGATCTCCGCGGTGACGCGGTCGAGTGCCTCGTCCCAGCCGCACGGCTCCAGCGGCGCGTCCCGGTCCCGGCGCATCAGCGGCGCGGTCAGCCGGTCGGGGACGGTGAGCAGCTCGGCCGCCGTCCACCCCTTCTGGCAGAGCCCCCCGCCGTTGGCCGGCACGTCGTCGCGCGGCGCCACCCGCAGGGGCTTCGAACCGCCGTCGTGCAGAGTCATGCCGCACTGAAGGGCGCAGTACGGGCAGTGTGTGGGAGTCTCGGCCATCCACCGAGAGTCGGCGCGCCCGGTTTCACCGCCGAGTCCCGCGCGTGACCCCGGCGTTAAATGCCGTTCACCCCCTGCGTCCGGCGATGTCAAGGAGTCAGGCCGGGGGGACCGCGACACGCCTTGACGAACGCGTGTCAAGCGTTGTCGATCCCTGTCATGGCCTATTCGTTGCCTTTTGCCCGGTTGTCGAACGGATTCGCGGTGCTCCGGCGATCTCGCGGACGGATGCGGCCGCCGCCCCGGGACGGCCGGAACCGGTCCGGGGTGATCACGCTTAACCTCGGAGCATGCCCGACCTTGCCTACTACGCCTCCCTGCCGCGGGCCCGCGGCGCCGCGGCCGCCCTGCTGCTGGACGACCTGGGGCGGGTGCTGCTGGTCAAGCCCACCTACAGCGAGGGCTGGTTCCTGCCCGGCGGGGTGATCGAGGCCGACGAGTCCCCGCTGTCGGCGTGCGTGCGCGAATGCGAGGAGGAGCTCGGCCTGGTCCCCCGGCTGCACGGCCTGGCCTGCGTCGACTGGGGGTCGCCGCGCGACGACGGCGTCGACGCGGTCAACGTCTTCGTGTTCGGCGGCACCATCACCGGCGAGGAGATCGCGGCGATCCGGCTGCCGGCCGAGGAGCTGTCGGACCACATCCTCGTGGCGCCGGAGAAGGTCCCCGAACTCGCGCCGCCGCACGTGTCGCGCCGGATGGAGCCCAGCCTGCGGGCCATGGCCGCCGGCAGCGCCGTCTACCTGGAGGACGGCCGCGAGCAGGCGTTCGGGACCGCCCGCGCCTGACCCCGGGCCGGGCGGTCGCTCCGGCGCCTCGCCCGCACCGCGGCACGGCCCCACCCGCACCGCGGCACGGCCCCACCCGCACCGCGGCACGGCCCCACCCGCACCGCGGCCAGAGCCGCACCCCGCCTGCTTCCGTACCGCGCCTGCTTCCGTACCGCGTCTACACCGACACGGCGTCCTGGATCGTGCGGGCGCGCTCCGGCTCGGCGGCGTGGGCGCAGTGGGCGCAGCAGTAGAAGTGCCCGCCAACGTCCACCCCGTGCCCCATGATGCGGCACTGGCAGTGCTCGCAGATCGGCGCCATCTTGGTGACCGCGCACTCGAACGAGTCGAACGTGTGCACCTGCCCCTGCGCGTGCACCTCGAACGCCATCGCGTACTCGTTCCCGCAGACCTCGCAGGTTCCCATCGTCACCTCTCCGTTCCCCCGCCGCCTCGCCCTGGGTGCCTACCCGGGCGCGCCCGGGTCTACCCCGCACCTCACAGCGGGCGGGACACGCTGTGCAGCGGAGTTATCACTCCCGTATGACCGGTCACACACGCGCGAAACCCCGGGTTCCTACGGTCGGGTCGTCCGAGCGACCCAAGGAGACGCCCTGATGACCGCCACGACCGAAGCCGCGCGCGCCGAGCGCACCCCTCCGCCGAGAGGCCGGTGGATCGCCGACTGGCGCCCCGAGGACCCCGCCTTCTGGGCCGCCGGAGGCTCCCGGACCGCCCGACGCAACCTCGTGTTCTCGATCTTCTCCGAGCACATCGGGTTCTCGGTGTGGACGCTGTGGTCGGTGCTGGTGCTGTTCCTCGGCCCCGCCTACGGCGTCGACCCGGCCGGCAAGTTCACCCTCACGGCCGTCCCGGCGCTCATCGGGGCGGCGCTGCGCATCCCCTACACCCTCGCCGTCGCCCGGTTCGGCGGCCGCAACTGGACGATCTTCAGCGCCGCGCTGCTGCTCGTCCCGGCGGTGCTGGCCGCGGTCCTCATCGAGCCGGGCGTCTCGTTCACCACGCTGCTGCTGCTGGCGGCCGTCGCGGGCGTCGGCGGCGGCAACTTCGCGTCCTCGATGGCCAACATCAACGCGTTCTACCCGCAGCGGCTCAAGGGCTGGGCCCTCGGGATCAACGCGGGCGGCGGCAACCTCGGCGTCGCCGTCGTCCAGCTCGTCGGGCTGGCCGTCCTCGCCACCGCCGGCAAGGACCACCCCGGCCTCGTCGCGGGCGTCTACATCCCGTTCATCGTCCTCGCCGCCCTCGGCGCCGCCCTCGGCATGGACAACCTCGCGCACGCCCGCAACGACGGGCGGGCCATGCGGGACGTCTGCCGGGACGGCCACACCTGGATCATGTCGGTGCTCTACATCGGCACCTTCGGGTCGTTCATCGGGTTCGGCTTCGCGTTCGGGCAGGTCCTGCAGGTGCAGTTCACGGCCGAGTTCGACACCCCGATCAAGGCCGCCTACCTGACGTTCCTCGGCCCCGCGCTCGGGTCGCTGATCCGCCCCGCCGGCGGGTGGCTCGCCGACCGGCTCGGCGGCGCGAAGGTCACCTTCGGGACCTTCGTGGCGATGGCCGTCTCGGCCGCCCTCGTGCTGGCCGCCTCGCGGCTCGGCTCGCTCGGGCTGTTCCTCACCGGTTTCGTGCTGCTGTTCGCCTTCAGCGGCCTCGGCAACGGCTCCACCTACAAGATGATCCCGGCGATCTTCAGGGCGAAGGCGCACGCCGGCGTCGCGGACGGCGGGGACCCGGACGCCGCCGATCACGAGGCCCGCCGCCTGTCCGGCGCGCTGATCGGCATCGCGGGCGCCGTCGGCGCGTTCGGCGGCGTCCTGGTCAACATCGCGTTCCGGCAGTCGTTCCTGACCTACGGGACCGGCGACGGCGCCTACATCGCGTTCATCGCCTTCTACGCCGTGTGCTGCGCGCTCACCTGGCTGGTCTACCTGCGGGCCCGCCCGGGGAGGCCGGCGGGCGTCTGACGGCGGACTGCCGGCCCGAACGCCGCCGCCGCGCCCGGCCGGGCCCCTCCCCGGGGTCCGGCCACCGCGGCGAGCGGCCCGAGGAGCGCAGCACCGCCTCCCACGCGTCCCCCGGCTCCAGCGGCAGGTGCGGGACGCCCCAGTGCCACGCCGGCACCAGCAGGTCCGGGTCGCGCGGCCGGTAGTCGGCCCCGATCGCGCGGGCCATGTCCCAGGCGTGCAGGTGCCACTCCACGCACGCCGCGCCCGCGTGGTCGCCGACCGTGTACTTGGTGCCCCGGTAGATCAGGTGCGTCCGGTCCCACATGTCGGGCATCAGGTCGGCGTACGCCCCCGCCGACACCCCGAACGCCAGGATCCGCTCCGGGCCGGGCTCGGGCGGCAGCACCGCCAACTCGGCCGCGTTCTGCCGCGCCTGCTGCCTGATCAGCACCGCCGTGGCCGCGTCCTGCGCGAACAGCTTCGCCAGCCGGCTGTCGGGCGCGTCCTGGAGGTACTCCAGGAAGTTCTCCGCGACGCACCGCAGATGCCCCGCCAGGTCGATCAGCTGCCAGTCGGCGCAGGGAGTCGGCACGTCCCAGTCGGCGACGGTCTCCGCCAGGGCGATGATCGCCTTCACCCCGTCCTGGTAGGACTCCAGTACGCGGCACCGGTCCGGCGGCGTGCGCTCCACGTGACATCCCCCAACGTCCAGAGCACCCTGTGCCCTCCCCGCCGGGTCGCGCAGGCGCGAACGCGCGGCGCGAGCACCCCCGGCGTTCCCCGGAGAGGGCAGACTCTCAAAGTTCGGTGGCCCGTGCCACCCGGTGACGCCGTGTCGCCACGCGCCCGCGGCGGCTCACACGCGGGCCGCGGGCCGCGTCCTGAAGCTCAGCCGGTGCGCCTCCCGCGCCGTGCGCAGGCGGTCGACCTCGTCCGTCCACGGGCGCACCGCCGGGCGTGCCTTGGCCTTGCGGTAGGCGATCTCGGCGGCGCGGCGCGTCTTGGCGTCCTGCGCCTCCGTCGAGTACACCTTCGGACCCATCGCGACCCGCTCGGCCGCCTCGGCGGCGGCGAGCACGGCCGTCATCGCCCGGTCGAACGCGACCGTCAGCTCCCCCAGCTCCGGCTCGGCGGCGCCGGACGCCTGCGCGTCCCGCAGCGCCCGCTCCGCGTCGCCCGCCGCCGCGAGCCGGTCGTCGTACTCGGCGGCCAGCCGCTGGTCGGCCTCGTACGGCTCGGCGACGTCCTTGCTCACCCGGCGGCCCAGCGGCATGGCGGTACTCCCTCGACGGTCGTGCAGTGTTCGATCGAGGTAAGCGTACGCGGGGTCCCGGCGTGTTGCGGCGGCGGACACCCGGCTTCGGTCCTTTACGTAGTAAGGTCTATCCTCATGGTCAGGCAGCCCAGCATCAACGCCCAGAACCGCGCCCCCCTGTCCACCGAGCGGATCATCGAGGCGGCCCTGCGCATCGTGGACGGCCAGGGACTCGGCCGCCTCACCATGCGCCGGCTCGGCGACGCGCTCGAGGTCGAGGCGATGGCGATCTACCACCACCTCCCCCGCGGCAAGGAGCAACTCCTGGACGGCCTGGTCGCGCACGTCGCGGCCGCCCCGGCCGACACCTCCGCCTCCGGGCGCTGGCAGGACGTCCTGCGGGCGTGGGCGGACGGCTACCGCGAGCGCCTGCTGGCCCACGCGGGCGTCCTCCCCCTGGTCGTCACGCGCCGCAACCCGGCCGCGCTCGCCGCCACCCTCGCCTCGTTGCGGGAGGTGCTGCGCCGCGGCGGCGTCGCCGAGGACGCCGCGGCCGTCGCCGCGCACACCCTGCTCGGCTACGTGATCGGCCACGCGGCCCTCGAGGTGCGCGGCACCGCCGAGGACGGCGCCGCCGCCCGGATCGCCTCCGGCGAGGACGGCGCGGTCGACTGGGACGCCCGCTTCCGCGCGGGCCTCGGCGTCGTCCTCGGCGGCGTGCGCTAGGACCGCTCAGTCCTCGACGAGGATGACCTCCAGGTGCCGGGGGCCGTGGGCGCCCTCGACCCGCGCCGCCTCGATGCCGTAGGTGGCGGACGGCCCGCTGATCCACGTCAGCGGCCGCGCCGGGTCGAGCCGCGCGACCGCCTCCGGGACCGTTCCGACGATCTGGTCGGCGTGCACCACGCACAGGTGGTAGCCGGGGACGAGGGTGAGGGCCCGCCTCCCCTGCGCCCGGCCGCCGTCCAGGACGACCGTGCCCGTCTGCGCGACGGCCACCGCGCAGCCGGTGACGACGCCGTCCGACGCGGCGAGGGTTTCGAGGTCGACCGCCGGCGCGTCGGCCAGGGCCCGCACGCCGTCCAGCTCGGCGAGCCACCCGAAGGGCAGGTCGGCGGGGACGACGATCTGCTTGACCTCGCGCCCCCACAGCGCGGCCGCCACGGCCGTGCCCGCCTCGTCCGCGCCGACGTGCCGGACCGCCGCGCGGTTGTCGGCGACCCGCTCGATGAACAGCGCGAGGACGTCGGCCCTGGTCTCGGCGTCCGCCGGGGCCGGCCGCCGGGCGTAGCCGCGCGGCACCGGCGGGCGCGTGCCGCGTTCCCCGCCGAGCGCCTCGCGGACCCGGCGCAGCACCTCCTCGCGCGAGCTCATGCCCGCGTCCTGTCCCACCAGCCGCGGAAGCTCTCGGCCGGCGGCGCGGGAAGGTCGCGGGCCTCGGTCCACTTGCCGAGCAGGCCCGGGAGGCGGCGGATCCGCCCGCCGCGCGACAGCAGCCGCGCCCACCGTGCACCGCGCCGCACCGCCGCCTCGTGGCGGCGCGGATCGCCCAGCGTCCAGGCGAGGCCGCGCATCAGCGCCATCTCGGGCGTCGGGACCGGGCGCCTCCGGCGCGACTCGACCACCTTCCCCCGCAGGTGCACCAGCAGGTCCGGGATGTCGATCTTCACGGGGCAGACGTCGGCGCACGCGCCGCAGAGCGTGGACGCGTAGGGCAGGGACGCGTCGGCGGCGCTCTCCACCCCCCGGGTCAGCGGAGTGAGCACCGCGCCGATCGGGCCGGGGTGGACAGGACCGTAGGGGCGCCCGCCCGTCCGCTCGTAGACGGGGCAGACGTTCAGGCAGGCCGAGCAGCGGATGCAGCGCAGGGCGGCGCGGCCGACCTCGTCGGCGAGCGCGCGGGTGCGGCCGTTGTCGAGCAGGACGAGGTGGAAGGCGCGCGGCCCGTCGTCCGGCGTCACGCCCGTCCACGTCGAGACGTACGGGGTCATCCGGTCGCCGGTCGACGAGCGCGGCAGGAGCTGGAGGAACACCTCCATGTCATCCCATGTCGGGACGACCTTGTCGATCCCGGCGACGCTGATCAGCGTCTCCGGGAGCGTCAGGCACATCCGCGCGTTGCCTTCCGACTCCAGCAGGACCAGGGTGCCGGTCTCGGCCACCAGGAAGTTCGCGCCGGTGACCGCCACGCGGGCGCGCAGGAACCGCTCGCGCAGGTGGGCGCGGGCGGCGGCGGCCAGCGCCTCGGGGTCGTCGCCCGGGCCCGGCTCGGCGGCCGGGACCGCGCGCCGGAACACCTCCGCGATCTCCGCGCGGTCGCGGTGCGCGGCCGGCGACAGCAGGTGGGACGGCGCGTCCTCGCCGAGCTGCACGGCCATCTCGGCGACGCCGGTCTCGCGGACGGTCACGCCCGCGCGGGCCAGCGCGTCGTTCAGGCCGATCTCCCGCGTCGTCGCGGACGCGGCCTTGACGACCTCCCTGGCGCCCGTCGCGCGGACCAGGCCGGTGACGACACGGCGCGCCTCCGCCGCGTCCGCCGCCCAGTGCACGGTGCCGCCCGACTCGGTGACGGCCCGCTCCAGCTCCTCCAGGTGGGCGTCCAGGTCGAGCAGCGCGCCGTCCTTGATCGCGCGCCCGGCCTCGCGCAGGTCCTCCCAGTCGGCGGCCTCGGCCGCCGCGGCGGCCTCCCGCCCCCGCAGCGCGGCCGTCGCGCCGCGCAGGTTGCGGCGCAACCGGGTGTCGGCCAGTTCCGGCCGTGCGGCGGCGGCGAACTTCGGCCTCGGCGCCGGGACGGGTCCGCTCCTGCCGGAGGACGGCGTCGCCCCCGGTGAGGAGGCCGTCACACCGGCCCCGTCTCCGCGAGGATCTCGGCCAGGTGCATCGTCCGGACGCCGCCGCGCAGCCGCGACAGCGCGCCGCCGATGTGGGCCAGGCACGAGTCGTCGACCGCGCAGACCACGTCCGCCCCGGTGGCGCGGACGTGCCGGACCTTGTCGGCCACCATCGCGACCGACACGTCCGCGTTCTTCATCGCGAACGCGCCGCCGAACCCGCAGCACTCCCCGGCGGACGGCAGCTCCACCAGGTCCAGGCCCCGCACCGCGCGCAGCAGCCGCACCGGCCGGTCGCCGACGCCGAGGGTGCGCAGGGACCGGCAGGACGGGTGGTAGGTGACCCGGTGCGGGAAGTACGCGCCGACGTCGGTAACCCCGAGGACGTCGACGAGGAACTCCGTCAGCTCGTAGACGGCGAGGCCCTCGGCGGCGCGGGCCAGGCCGGGGTCGCGGGCCGTCCGGGCGATCTTCGGGTAGTCGGCGCGGACGGTCGCGGCGCACGACGCCGACGGCGCCACCACGACCTCGCAGCCCTCGAACGCGGCCGCGTGGGAGCGGGCGAGCCCGGCGGCCTCGCGGTGGTAGCCGGCCGTCCAGTGGAACTGGCCGCAGCAGGTCTGCCCCGGCGGGAACGCCACCTCGTGCCCGAGCCGCTCCAGCAGCACGGTCACGGCCTTCGCGGTACCGGGGAACAGCACGTCCTCGAAGCACGCGACGGACAGCGCGACCCGCACCGGCCTCACTCCCCCCGCCCCCCGCAGAGCCCGTTCCCCCGCCGAACATCGTAGGGGTTTCAGACTCCGGCGGCGTGTCGTTCTTCGTCCGTTATCGCGCGGGAGGCACGCTACTGCGTGGCGCCCCGGAAGTGGGAGGGATCACACCCGTCCGGTACTCCGGAACCAATGGACAACCGTCCCAACGGGCTATGGCCGGTGGGAGCGAACCACTCCACACTTGGGTGCGTCAGAACAGGAAAGCACCACGACCGACCAGTAGTTGAGACCGGAGGCACGCCATGTGCCCGCACCAGCCGCCTTGTCCCTCCCACAACGCACCCGACCGCGACGCCGCCCGCACGCTGGCCTCGCACCCCGAACAGGGGTGGAGCCTGCTGTGCAACGGGGTCGTGCTGTTCGAGGACACCGGTGAGCTGCTGCCCGACGGGGGAGTCATCGCGCCGCACCGGCCGACGGACGCGCAGGCCACGTCCGCCGCTTGAGCGGTCTCCACGGGGGACTAGTTCAAACGGGTGATCATCCTCGGGGGCACGCCCGCCCACGATCGGCCTCTGGGCCCGCACCGGGCCCGGAGCGACTCTACCGCCGGCCCGTCCGCACCGGACGGGCCGCCCACCGTTTCAGCCACGGCTCCACGGCGCGGCCGACGGCCGCGGGGTCCTTGCCGAGGTCGTGCCGCTCGCCCGGCAGGACCGCGACCTGCGCCGCGTCCGCCGGGCCGGGCACGCCGAACGGGTCGCGGTCGCCGTTGACGACGACGACCTCGACCCCCGCCGACCGCAACTCCTCCACCCGGGTCTTCTCCGGCCTGCCCGGCGGGTGCAGCGGGAACGCGAGCGCCACCACGCCGGCCGCCCCGGCGGCCTCCGCCGTCCGGCACGCGACCCGCGCCCCGTTGCTGCGGCCGCCCTGAACGAGCGGGACGTCCCCGAACCTCTTCCGCAGGCCCGTCGACCGGATCAAGGCCATAACCGGCCGCATCGACCTGGTGCACTGCAACGACAGCCGGGACTCGTTCGGGTCGGGGGCCGACCGGCACGCC
>NZ_JBFARL010000220.1:0-12319 GCF_040674655.1 Actinomadura sp. NPDC049753
CGGCGGGGAGGACGCCGTCTGGCCGGACGTCCTGCTCATGGTCGGCGACCAGGTGGCCGCCCGGTCCTCAGGGCTGGGTCTCGTTCCGGACGGTCTCCCGGATCAGGTCCTGGTCCGGCTGCGCCGCCGCCTTCGCCGAGGCGTAGGGCCGCAGGTAGGCCTGGTTGACGCCGGGCACGCGGTCCTCGATGACGAACGTCGCCTTGGTCGAGATGCCGGCGCCCGGGGTCCGGACGGTCGGGAGCGTCTTGAAGTCGGCCCTCATCTCCTCCTTGTCGATCCTCGTCAGCACGTAGCCGCGCTGGTTGTTGTAGAAGCGCAGATGCGGGTTGATCTTGAGGTAGGGGTGGTCGGCGGGGTTGGAGTCCTTGCCGTCGCCGGTGCTGGTGATGGAGGTGCACACCAGTTCCGAGCCGACCGTCCTGGAGTCCGGGTCGTCGTAGTCGGCCTTCAGGTCGCTCGCCCAGTGGGCGTGGACGTCGCCGGTGAGCACGACGGGGTTGCGGACCCCGGCGTCCAGCCAGCCCTTGGTGATCCGGTCGCGGGAGGCGGCGTAGCCGTCCCAGGAGTCCATCGAGGTCTTCTTGACGGGCCCGGCGGTGTTGTCGCGCTGGGCGAAGAAGACCTGCTGGCCGAGGACGTCCCACCGGGCGGTGGAGCGGCGGAAGCCGTCGAGCAGCCACTTCTCCTGCTCGGCGCCGGTGATGGAGCGCTTGGGGTCGGTGGCGGCGGGGCAGTCCTTGTAGCCGTCGCCGCAGCCCTGGTCGTCGCGGAACTGGCGGGTGTCGAGCATGTGGAAGTTGGCCAGCCGGCCCCACCGCACCCGCCGGTAGACCTGCATGTCGGGGCCCGCGGGGATGGACCGCCGGCGCAGCGGCATGTTCTCGTAGTACGCCTTGAACGCGGCGGCGCGGCGGGCGCGGAAGTCGTCGTAGGAGGGCGTGTCGGAGCCTTCCTCGGGGATGTAGCCGGCCCAGTTGTTCTCGACCTCGTGGTCGTCGAACACGACGAGCCACGGGGCGGCCTGGTGCGCGGCCTGGAGGTCGCGGTCGGTCTTGTACTGGGCGTGCCGCAGCCGGTAGTCCGCCAGCCTGACCGTCTCGGGGCCCTCGTGGTCGCGGACGTTGCCGCCCGGGATCGTGTAGACGCCCTTCTTGTACTCGTACTGGTAGTCGCCCAGGTGCAGGACGAGGTCGGGGTTCTCCTCGGCCAGCCGCCGGTACGCGGTGAAGTAGCCGTGCTCGAACTGCGAGCACGACACGAAGGCCATGGCGAGGGCGGGGCCGAAGGTGGCCGGGTGGGGGGCGGTGCGCGTCCGCCCGACCGGGGAGATGTGGCCGTCCACGCGGAACCGGTACCAGTAGTCGCGGCCGGGGCGCAGGCCGTTCAGCTCGACGTGGACGGAGTGGGCGGCGTCGGGGCGGGCGGCGGCGGTGCCGCGCCGGTCGATGCGGCGGAACCGGGAGTCGGAGGAGACCTCCCAGCGGACGGGGACGGTGCGGGCGGGCATGCCGCCGAGGCCGTCCTCGGCGTGCGGGTCCAGGGCCAGGCGGGTCCAGAGGACGAACCCGTCGGGTTCGGGGTCGCCTGAGGCGACGCCGAGGGTGAACGGGTCGGCGGGCAGGGTGCGGCCTCGGGGGGCCGCGTGGGCGGTGCCGGGGACGCCGGTCACGGCGACGGCGGTGAGGAGTCCGCTGGTGGCGAGCCCGCTGGAGGCGAGGAAGGCGCGCCGGTTCAGCGGGCGGGCGGAGTCGGCCATGGAGAGGTGACCTTTCGGAGGGGTCCGGCAGTGCTGCTCGCCGAAAGCCTCACGAAGATCGGTGTCCGGGGGGTTCCGCGCGGATGACGCCCGCCACAACACAGACGATCTTTTGGACGGCGCTAGAAGATCACGCGGAGCGCGGAAGAGATGCTAGACTGCTGAGTCGCAAATGCGCATACAGATACTCCACCCTATGAATAGGAGTGTAGCCGGGGCATGGGACATCGTCAAGCGGACACTGTCAACCCCGAACGGGAAGAGAAGGCGGCGGCCGCCGCCGTGCGCGTCGAGCAGGACTACGTGTCCCGCGTGTACGCGCGGCTCGACGCCGAGCGCGACAGGACCGCGACCGCGCTGCGCGAGGGGCCGGCGGCGGGCGGCGGCGCCGCGTTCCAGGCGCGGGTCGAAAGCGCCATCGCCACGGACGAGGCGGCCCGGCGGCTGGTCCAGCTGAACGCCGTCGAGCACGGCCTGTGCTTCGGGCGCATCGACCACCGCGCCGACGCGGACGGCCCCGGCGACACCTTCTACATCGGCCGCATCGGCCTGCGCGACGAGGACCACGAGCCCCTCCTGATCGACTGGCGCGCCGCCGCGGCCCGGCCGTTCTACACCGCCACGCCGGGGGCGCCCGGCACGCTCGCGCGCCGCCGCCACCTGCACCTGCGCCACCGGGAGGTCGTCCGGCTGGACGACGAGGTGTTCGACCTGGACGGCCTGGAGGAGTCCGAGCGCGGCGGCATCGTCGGCGAGGCCGCCCTGCTCTCCACCCTCCGCCGCGGCAGGACGGGCCGGATGAGCGACGTCGTCGCCACCATCCAGGAGGAGCAGGACCAGGTCATCCGCTCCGGCCTCCAAGGGGTGCTGGTCGTCCAGGGCGGGCCCGGCACCGGCAAGACGGTCGCCGCCCTGCACCGGGCCGCCTACCTGCTCTACACGCACCGCGACGTCCTGGAGCGGCGCGGGGTCCTCATCGTGGGCCCGAACGCCACGTTCCTGCGCTACATCGAGCAGGTGCTGCCCGGCCTGGGCGAGACGGACGTGGCGCTGGCCACGGTCGGCGAGCTGTACCCGGGGCTCAAGGCGACCGCCGCCGAGTCTCCCGCGGCCGCCGTCCTCAAGGGCGACCTGCGCATGGCCGGCCTCGTGGAGGCCGCCGTCCGCGACCGGCAGCGCGTCCCCGCCGGAGGGCTGCGCATCGAGGCCGACGGCCTCACGCTGGTCGTGGACGCCGGCAAGTGCGAGCGGATCCGTGAGCGCGCCCGCGCCCTGCGCGCCCCGCACAACCTCCAGCGCCGCCGCTTCGTCCACGACATGCTGGAGGCGCTCGCCTTCGACCGGGCCGAGCAGTTCGACCGCATCATGGACGAGCCCCTCGAAGAGATCGCGAAGTCCGGCGGGCTGCCCGGCTGGCTCCAGGAGCTGATCGACGAGGCCGAGGACGAGCCCCTCCTCGACGAGACGGACCTCCGCCTGGCCAAGGAGGCCCTCTGGCAGGACCCGGGGGTCAGGTCCGCTTTGGACGATCTGTGGCCCGACCTGACCCCCGAGCGGCTCCTCGGCGACCTCTACGGCTCCCCCGAGGCGGTGGCGCGCGTGGGCGCCGAGGCCGGCCTGTCCCCCGACGAGCGGGAGCTCCTGCACCGCCCGCCGGGCTCGCCGTGGACGGTCTCCGACGTCCCCCTGCTGGACGAGGCCGCCGAACTCCTCGGCAGGGACGACTCCGCCGACAGGGCCCGCGCGCGGGCGGCGAAGGCCAGGCTCGCCGAGGAGGAGCGCTACGCCCGCGAGGTCATGCAGACCACCGACGGCACCGAGATGATCCTGGCCAGCGACCTGATCTCCGCGAGCGAGCTGGCCGAGCGCCACCACGACGGCGGCCCGCGCCTCACCACCGCCCAGCGCGCCAAGGCCGACCGCGAATGGGCCTACGGCCACGTCATCGTGGACGAGGCGCAGGAGCTCTCGGAGATGGCGTGGCGGACCGTGATGCGGCGCGTACCGACGCGCTCCCTCACGGTGGTCGGCGACATCGCCCAGACCGGCAGCGCGGCGGGCGCGGCGTCGTGGGGCCAGATGCTCGACCGCTACGTCCCGGGCCGGTGGCGCGAGCAGCGGCTCATGGTCAACTACCGCACCCCGGCCGCCATCATGAAGGTCGCCGCGGACGTCCTGGCCGCCGTCGCCCCGGACCAGACGCCGCCCGAACCCGTCCGCGACGACGGGCCGCCGCCGGCCGCGGTCGCGATGCCGGTCGCCGAGCTGCCGTCCCTCGTGCGCTCGGAGCTCATCCTGGTGACGGGCGGCGAGGACATCGGCGGCGCCTTCAAGGAGGGCCGCCTCGCCGTCATCACCTCGGCGGCGCGGCACGCCGACGTGCTGCGGGCCCTCCCGGACGCCGCCGTCGGCGCCACCCCGGAGGCCCTCGACTCGCCCGTGGTCGTCCTCACCGCCGAGGAGGCCAAGGGCCTGGAGTTCGACTCGGTCGTCGTCGTCGACCCGTCCGGGATCCTCGCCGAGTCCGCCAAGGGCGGCCAGGACCTCTACGTCGCCCTCACCCGGGCCACGCGCCGCCTGACGGTCGTCCACGACGGCGACCTGCCGCCCCTGCTATCGGCCCTGGAGTAGGCCGGCCAGGGTCCGGTCGAGCTCGGCCCTGATGACGGCGCTCGCGGCCGCCGGGTCCTGGGCGCGGACGGCCTCGACCAGGGCGGCGTGGGCCGCCCGGCCGTGGGCCTCGTCGGCCGCGCGGACGTCGACCAGGGCGGCGAGGTCGAGCAGGCCGTCGCGCAGGACGGGCACGAACCCGGCGTACAGGTCGGCGAGAACCGGGTTGTGCGCGGCGGCCACGACGGCGGTGTGCAGGGCGATGTCGGCGTCGATGAACGCCTCGACGCCGGGGCCGGCGCCTTCGCCGGCCAGGGCCGCGTCGCGGTCGGCGAGCGCCCGGTCGAGGGCGCCCAGGTCGTCCGGCGTGCGGCGCTCGGCGGCCAGCTCGGCGGCGCGGACCTCCAGCATGGCGCGGATCTCGTAGACGTCGGCGACCGAGGCGCGGCGGAGCCGGGCGGGCCAGTCCTCGGCCGGCTCGGTCGCGGTGACGAAGACGCCCGCGCCCTGCCGGGCCTGCACGAGACCGGCCCCGGCCAGGGCGCGCAGGGCCTCGCGGACGGTGGAGCGGCCCACGCCCAGCTCCCTGGCGAGGGTCGTCTCGCCGGGCAGCCGCGTCCCGACCGGCCAGGCCCCGGCGGCGATCTGGTCGCGCAGGCGCTGCGCGGCCTGCTCGACGAGCGGGCTGGGACGGAGCGGGCCGAGCGGCATCGGGAGTCCTCCTGGACGGCGGCGGGCCTCCAGGGTAGGCCACCTCAGCTTGTCTGAGGAGCTGAGGTGTGGTTGGCTGGGCGGCGTGTCGTGGCAGGGCCTTCTCCTCGGTCGCCGCGGCGGGGCCTGATTCCGACCGGCACCCCGCCGCGGGGTCCGGTGCTGCCGGTCGTCCGGCGATCGAACGAGGAACAGGCCATGACCTCCCCCAGTACGCCCACGCCCTTCCCCACCCTGCGCACCCCGGCCGGCCCGGTGGCGGACGGCGCGCCCTTCTGGAACCCCCAGCGCGGCAGCTCCATGCCGTTCCACCGGTACCGGTCCGTCCACGAGCGCGTGCCGTCGCCCGTGCCGGACGTCGAGCGGACCTGGCCGTCCAGGCGCATCGAGAGCGCGCCCCTGTGGGTGCCCGTCGACCTACGGGACGGCAACCAGGCGCTGGCCGAGCCCATGGACACCGCCCGCAAGCGCCGCATGTTCGACCTGCTCGTGGCGATGGGCTTCAAGGAGATCGAGGTCGGCTACCCGTCGGCCAGCGCAACCGACTTCGACTTCGTCCGGCACCTGGCCGAGACCGGCGTGCCCGACGACGTGACGCCCGTCGTGTTCACGCCCGCGCGCAAGGAGCTGATCGAGCGGACGTTCGCCTCCGTCGAGGGGCTGCCGAGGGCCGTCGTCCACCTGTACACGGCGACGGGGCCGGTGTGGCGCGACGTCGTGCTCGGGTCCGGCCGGGACGGGGTGCGGCGGCTGATCCTGGACGGGGCGGCCGACGTGGCGCGGCTCGCCGGGCCGGGCGTGCGGTTCGAGTTCTCCCCCGAGACCTTCAACCTCACCGAGCCCGACTACGCGCTGGAGGTGTGCGACGCGGTCACCGCGCTGTGGGACGCCTCCCCCGACCGCCCGGTGATCCTGAACCTGCCGGCCACGGTCGAGATCGCCACCCCGAACGTGTACGCCGACCAGATCGAGTACATGCACCGCAACCTGGCCAGGCGCGACGCGGTCATCCTGTCGGTCCACCCGCACAACGACCGCGGGACGGGCGTCGCGTGCGCGGAGCTGGCGATGCTGGCCGGCGCGCAGCGGATCGAGGGCTGCCTCTTCGGCAACGGGGAGCGCACGGGCAACGTCGACCTCGTCACGCTGGCGCTGAACCTGCACGCGCAGGGCGTCGACCCGCGGATCGACTTCTCCGACATCGACGAGATCCGGCGGACGGTCGAGCACTGCAACCGGCTGCCCGTCCACGAGCGGCACCCGTACGGCGGCGACCTCGTGTACACGGCGTTCTCCGGCACCCACCAGGACGCGATCGCCAAGGGCATGGCGCGCCACGCGCGCCTCGCCGCGGAGGGGGGCGTGCCGCCGGAGCGGCTGCCGTGGGACGTGCCGTACCTGCCGGTCGACCCCGCCGACGTCGGGCGCGGGTACGAGGCGGTCATCCGGGTCAACAGCCAGTCCGGGAAGGGCGGCGTCTCCTACCTGCTGCGCACCGGGCACGGGCTCGACCTGCCGCGCCGCCTGCAGATCGAGTTCTCGCGCGTCGTGCAGCGGGCGACGGACGGCAGCGGCGAGGAGGTCACGGCGGACGAGCTGTGGGAGCTGTTCCGCGCCGAGTACCTGGACCGGCCGGGGCCGGTCCAGGTGACCGGATGGCGGACCTCCAGCACCGGTCCGGGGCGGCACGACTTCACCGGCGTGGTCCGCGTCGACGGCGACGGGCGCGAGCACACCGGCACGGGCAACGGACCGCTGGACGCCCTGACCGGGGCGCTGGCCTCCGCCGGGATCAAGGTGGAGATCCTGCGGTACGCCGAGCACTCGGCCGGCACCGGGCGCGACGCCGCGGCCGTCGCCTACGCCGAGTGCCGTGTGGACGGCGTGACCCGCTGGGGCGCGGGACGCGACACGTCCGTGCTCACCGCGTCGGTGGAGGCCGTCCTGTCCGCGGTCAACCGCGCTAAGAGCGGTTAGACGACTTCAGGGACCGTCTCCACGACAGGCCGGTTCCGGGGATGCGCAGCGTCATGTGGCGGCGCCCGTCCGCCGAGCGGGTGTAGCGGGCTCCGCGGGCTCCGACGCTGTGCCCGACGCCCTTCTTGGAGAAGTTGAGGCGGAACGGGCCCATCTTCAGTGATTTCCGATAGCTCCAACCCATGGGGCGGGGGTGCCCGGCCGGTGCGCCGGGCATCCCCGCGACCCGTTCCCGGACATCCGAAAACCGTAATAGGGACATTTTTGTCGGGGCAAGGGCAGGACGTGACCAAATCCGGGCGGTCTTCGTCGCGCACCGCCCTTTACCCGCGGCCTCCGGCCCGGGAGCCTGTGCCCGTCGGAGATCGTTTCCATTTTCGGAGGTGCGGGTTGGCCAGGCGATCCCTGAGACGAACCCGGCGGACCATGACGGCGGCCGTGCTGACCGGCGCGGCGCTCGCCGCCGCGGGCGGCGGCGCGACGGCGCTCGCCGGGACGTCCCCCAAGATCGTGGTGAAAGGCGGGGTCACCCAGCCCGTCTTCTCCTACAAGGACGCGATCCGCGAGCACGTCTACGTCGAGTCCGGCGTGGACAGCGACCGGGACGGCAAGAAGGACCGCGTCAACGTGGACATCATCCGGCCGAAGGAGACCGAGCACGGTCTCCGCGTGCCGGTGATCATGGATGAGAGCCCCTACTACGACAACGCGGGGCGCGGCAACGAGAGCGAGCGCAAGACCTACGACGCGAACGGGAACCCGGTGAAGTTCCCGCTCTACTACGACAACTACTTCGTTCCGCGCGGGTACGCGTTCCTCGCCGTGGACATGGTCGGCACGACCCGCTCCGACGGCTGCCCGGTCAGCGGCGGCCCGACCGACGTCCTCGGCGGCAAGGCCGTGGTCGACTGGCTCAACGGGCGCGCCCGCGCCTACCGGCCGGACGGCAGCCCGGTGAAGGCGACCTGGACGACCGGCCGCACCGGCATGATCGGCAAGTCCTACGACGGGACCCTCGCCAACGGCGTGGCGGCCACCGGCGTCGAGGGGCTGGAGACGATCGTCCCCATCTCGGCGATCAGCAGCTGGTACGACTACAGCCGGATGAACGGCGTGAAGTACACCGACGACGAGCAGCCGTGGCTCGCCGACTACGTCGACACCGACCCGCCCGCCAAGTGCGCGGCCGTCAACGCGGAACTGGACGAGGGCGAGGACGACGCGACCGGCAACTACAACGCGTACTGGAAGACCGCCGACTACCGGGACGGGACGATCGCGCGGGCCTCCCGCGTCCACGCGAGCGTCTTCGCCGCCCACGGCGTCAACGACCTGAACGTGAAGGACGACCATTTCGCCAAGTGGTGGAGCGCCCTCGCGCGGCGCGGCGTCCAGCGCAAGGTCTGGCTGACGCAGCGCGGCCACGTCGACCCGTTCGACACCCGGCGGGACGCGTGGGTGGCGACCCTGCACCGGTGGTTCGACCACGAACTGCAGAAGGTGCCCAACGGCATCATGAGCGAACCGCGCGCCGACATCGAGGTCGGCCCGGACCAGTGGATCACCCAGCGGGACTGGCCGTCCCGGGACACGCGCAGCGTCGTCCTGCGCCCCGGCGCGGACGGCTCCCTCGGCCCGAAGCCGGCCGCGGCGGGCGCGACCGCGTCCTTCACCGACGCCGCCGGCCCCGAGGGCGCGGGATACCCGGAGGAGGCGATGGTCGCCGATCCCACGGCGGCGCGGCCCTACCGGACGGCGTTCGTGTCGGCGCCCCTGCCGAAGACCGGCCGCCTGTCCGGCACCCCGGACGCCCGGCTGAGGATCAAGCTGGACGGGCCGACGGCGAACCTCACCGCGCTGCTCGTCGACTACGGCGAGGACACCCGCGTGAACTACCTCGGCGCGGGCTCCGGCATCCGGACCCTGAACACCGAGGACTGCCACGGTGAGAGCACGCCCGCCGACGACGCCTGCTACCGGCGGACCGAGGTCACGACGGTCACCTCACCGGTCAACGTCGTCGCCCGGGGGTGGCTCGACGCCCAGAACCACCGGTCGCTGAGCAGGCCCGAGCCGCTGAGGTCCGGCCGCTACTACACCGTCTCCTGGCGGACGCTCAGCCAGGAGTACCTGCTGAAGAAGGGGCACCGGCTGGCGCTCGTCCTCGCCGGGACGGACGCGGACTACAACTTCGACACGCCCACCGGCGCCCAGGTGACGGTCGACCTGCGCGGCAGCTCCGTCTCCGTCCCGGTCGTCGCGGCCGGGGAGGACGTGGACACGCTGGTCGCACCGCCGGGCGGCGCGACCACGTGGCGGGGACCGTCCGAGGTCAGCCTGCCCGTCCAGGAGCGCAAGCTCTACTGATCCCCTGACACGCCGACCCTGCCGTGAGGCCCGCCGCCCCCGAGGCGGCGGGCCTCACGCACGTCACAAGGCGACGCTCTCGCCGATCCCGAGCAGGTGAAGACGATCGGTCAGCCCGGCCTTCTCGAAGGCCGGGACCACCGTGTCGCGGCCCTGGGAGAAGTGCGCCCAGCCCTCGAAGTGCAGCGGGACGATCCGGGCGGCGCCCAGGATGCCGGCGGCCTCGGCCGCGCCCTCGCTGGTCAGGGTGAGGTAGGCGTCGCCGATGAGCGGTGTCTGGGCGCCGCCGGCGAAGAGCACGGCCACGTCGAACGGGGCGAACCGCGCGGCGACGGCCCGGACCACGTCGAGGGACGCGTTGTCGCCGCTCACATAGGTCGTGGGCAGGCCTTCGCCGGAGAGGACGAAGCCGGTGACCGGGCCCGTCAGATGCTCGGTGCCGTCCGGGCCGTGCTGGGCCGGGACACCGGTGACGCGGAGCGTCCCCCCGTCCGGGCGGGGCAGCTCGGCGTGCTCCCAGTTCGGCAGCGCCCGGGCGGTGCCGCCGAGGCGCCCGGCCGCGGCCTCCGTGGTCAGGGTCAGCGGAACCCCGGCCAGGTAGGCGCGGCCGCCCGCGTCCAGGTTGTCCGGGTGCTGGTCGTGGGACAGCAGCACCGCGTCGACCGGGCCGACGTCGTCCGGGCCGAGCACCGGCTCGGCGGTCTTGGTCAGCTTCCGCGACCCCACCGGGTAGTCGCCGGGCGGGTCGAACGTCGGGTCGACGACGAGCCGCACGCCTCCGATCTCCAGGATCGCGCTCGGCCCTCCGAGATACCGGATGGTCAATGTGGACATCGCTCCGCCTTCGTTCCGACCGACTGACACCGGGTGAAAGAGAGGCCGTGCGGCGGAAATTCCCTAGTGGTTGTCGGTGTCCTTGCTGGGCTGGACGCGCTTGGGCTCCCCCGGCATCTTCGGGTAGTTCGGCGGGTACGGCATGTCGCCGAGGCCGTGGTCCTTCTCGTCGCGGTCGGCCATGTCGAGCAGGGCTTCGAGGGAGAAGGACGCGTCGTCGATCGTGGCGTGCAGGTCGCCCACCTCGGCGAAGCGGGCCGGCATCGTGGCGATGGTGAAGTCGTGCGGGTCGACGTCGGGCAGCTCGTCCCAGGTCACGGGCGCCGACACCGGGGCGTGCGGGGCCGGCCGGACGCTGTAGGCCGACGCGATCGTGCGGTCGCGCGCGTTCTGGTTGAAGTCGATGAAGACCTGCTCGCCCCGCTCCTCCTTCCACCACCGCGTGGTGACCTGGGCGGGGGCGCGGCGCTCCACCTCGCGGCCGAAGGCGAGGGCGGCCCGGCGGACCTCGGTGAACGTCCAGCGCGGCTCGATGCGGACGTAGATGTGCACGCCGCCTTTGCCGGACGTCTTGACGTAACCGGTGTAGCCCAGCTCCGACAGCAGGTCGCGGGCCGGGCCGAGCGCCACCCGGACGGCGTCGGAGAAGTCGGTGCCGGGCTGCGGATCGAGGTCGATGCGCAGCTCGTCCGGATGGTCGACGTCGCCCTTGCGGACGGGCCACGGGTGGAAGGTCAGCGTCCCGAGGTTCGCCGCCCAGGCGATCACGGCGACCTCGGTCGGGCAGACCTCGTCGGCGGAGCGGCCGCTGGGGAAGGCGATCCGGGCGGTCCGCACCCAGTCGGGCGCGCCCTTCGGGATGCGCTTCTGGTAGAAGGCGTCCGACTTTCCGGCGCCCATGCCCGCCTGGCCGCGCGCGTAGTCCTCGCGGGTGGCCATCCGGGCGCCCTCGAAGACCCCGGCGGGCCAGCGTTCCAGCGTCGTCGGGCGGTCGCGGGTGGCGCGCAGGATCCCCTCCCCCACGGCCAGGTAGTACTCCACGAGCTGCCGCTTGGTGTAGCCGTGCTCGGGGAAGTAGACCTTGTCGGGATTGGTCACCTTGACGAGCCGATCCCCGACCGGGATCTCGATGAAGGGCGAGGCCATAACCGCACGTTAACCCACGGGCACGACAGTCTTCCCCGGCTCCGGCGCCGGGTACGGTCGAAGCCATGGAGAAGATCCGCAAAAGCGACGACGAGTGGCGGGCCCGGCTCAGCCCGGAGGAGTACCACGTGCTGCGGGAGGCGGGCACCGAGAAGCCCTTCACCGGCGAGTACACCGACACCAAGACCGTCGGCGTGTACCGGTGCCGCGCGTGCGGGACCGAGCTGTTCCGGTCGGAGACCAAGTTCGAGAGCCACTGCGGCTGGCCGTCGTTCTTCGCGCCGTCCGACTCCGACGCGGTCACGCTGATCGAGGACCGCTCCCTCGGCATGGTCCGCACCGAGGTCCGCTGCGCGGT
Organism: Actinomadura sp. NPDC049753; assembly: GCF_040674655.1. Lineage (NCBI taxonomy): Bacteria > Bacillati > Actinomycetota > Actinomycetes > Streptosporangiales > Thermomonosporaceae > Actinomadura > Actinomadura sp. NPDC049753. The sequence goes on from NZ_JBFARL010000220.1 coordinate 11,763, forward strand.
GTGCGACTCGCACCTCGGGCACGTCTTCCACGGCGAGGGCTACGACACCCCGACCGACGACCGCTACTGCATCAACTCGATCTCCCTCACCCTCGAACCGGCCGAATGACGCAACCTCCCCGGGCCCTGACGCGTCACATCAACGAGCGCGGAAGTGACCGCCAGCCCCCCGGGGAGCCGCCGTGGACGAGTTCACCCCCTACGAGACCGCGTTGCTCTGCGGCGGGCCCACGCGCGCCGCGCAGTGCGCCCTGCTCGCCCTCTACGAGCGGCGCCGCGTTCGGGTCTCGCGAGGCACGCGCCGCGTGACCGTCGTCGAGCGCGAGGCCGGCGACGAGATCCAGGCCGCGCTTCTCGACGAGGTCCCCGACAGCGGCTTCCAGCTCGGCCCCGTCCTCGACGCGGTCGCCGAATCCGACGAGGTGGCCGCCATCGCGGGCGGACTGGTCGAGAGGGGCCTCCTGCGCCGGGGGTTCCGCGGCCGGCTCCGGCCGACGCGCAAGGGCAGGGCGGCCCGGCGCGGGCTCCGCGCGGGCGCCGAGTCCGGCACCGCGTCC
>NZ_JBFARL010000221.1:0-12199 GCF_040674655.1 Actinomadura sp. NPDC049753
ACGGCCTGCTACCGGACCGACTACGGGGACGCGAGGCTCGTCCAGGTCGGCACCGGCACGCACACCGTGACGGTGCTCGGCTGCCCAGCACGTCGCGGACCTCGCCGTCCAGCCGCACGCCCAGCACGCCCGCGCTCTCGACGAGCTGCGCGACCAGCCCGGCCAGCCGCTCCACGTCCCGCCCGAACGCGCCCACCGGCGCGGGGACGGTGCTCGTGGCGCGCTCCACCGGCTCGTCCGCGGCCACCGGCGCGCCGCCCGGCAACCGGATCGGCGCGGTCAGCACGACGTCGTCCGGGACCTCTTGATCTTCGGCCACGCGAGCATCCTAGTGAACCACCCCGTTTCGCACCTCCCCCGCGAACAGCTCCATACCGGTCAGCCGAGGAGGCCGCCCGCGCCGATCCCGCCGGCCGGGGCGGGTGCGCGCCCGGCCGGTCCCCGAGCGGGTTGCTGGACGGGCCGGGGGGACGTGCGGTCGGCGGTGACGATGGCGTCGACCAGGCCCGGGAAGACCTCGTCGATCTCGTCGCGCCGGAGGGCGTTCATCCGCGAGGTGCCGACGTAGTACTGCCGGATGAGCCCCGCCTCGCGCAGGATCCGGAAGTGGTGCGTGGCCGTGGAGTTGCTCACGGGCAGGTCGAAGCCGCCGCAGCGGATGTCCTCGGCGGCCTCGCAGAGCTTCGTGACGATGCTCCGTCGCACGGGGTCGACCAGGGCCTCGAGGACCTGCTGCAGCGGGATCGTCCGGACGTCGGGGTGCGCCGGGATGCGGTCGTCCTCCATGGCGCCCATAGTACGGCACCCATCAAAGTTTGACAGCCATCGTAATTAGGGGTTCAGTGGACCGACCTGCTACGAGGAAGGGCCCCACGATGGCCATGACGGTGATGTTCCACGAGCTCGGCGGTCCCGAGGTGATGAGGCTGGAGGACGTGGAGGTCCGCGAGCCCGGCCCGGGCGAGCTGCGGATCCGGGTGGAGGCGATCGGCCTCAACCGGGCCGAGGTGCTGTTCCGGACCGGCCGCTACATCGAACCGGTGACGGCGTTTCCGGCCAGGCTGGGCACCGAGGCCGCGGGCGTCGTGGAGGCGGTCGGCGAAGGCGTCACCGGGTTTCGGCCAGGGCAGCCGGTCAGCACGGTCCCCGGGTTCTCGCAGAACGAGTACGGCGTCTACGCCGAGCAGGCGATCGTGCCCGCCTCGGCCGTGCTGCACCGTCCCGAAGGCCTCGGCGCGGTCGAGGGGGCGGCGGTGTGGATGCCCTACCTGACGGCCTACGGCGCGCTGGTCGAGGTCGGCGGCATGCGGCCCGGCGACACGGTCGTGCTGAACGCCGCGTCCAGCAGCGTGGGCCTGGCCGCGATCCATGTCGCCGACCGCGTCGGCGCGACCCCGATCGCCCTGACCCGCACCGCTGCCAAGAAGGACGCGCTGCTCAAGGAGGGCGCGGCCGAGGTGATCGTCACCGGGGAGGACGACGTGGCCGGGCGGGTGCTCGCGGCGACCGGCGGCCGGGGCGCCGAGTTCGTCTTCGACGCCGTCGCGGGCCCCGGCGTGACGGACCTGGCCCGGCTCGTCGCCCCCGGCGGGTCTCTCCTGGTGTACGGGGCGCTGAGCGGCGAGCCGACGCCCTACCCGGGCATCGAGCTCGGCCTGCCGGCGCTGAACATGCGCACCTACACGATGCTGGAGACGGCCAGGGTCCCCGAACGCCTCCGCCGCGCCGCCGCCTTCGTGACCTCCGGCCTGCGCTCGGGCGCGTTCCGGCCCGTCATCGACCGCACCTTCCCCTTGGCGGAGATGGCCGACGCCCACCGCCACCTGGAGTCGAACACCCAGATCGGCAAGATCGTCGTCACCGTCCCCCGCTGACGCCCTGCGGCCTCCGCCGTCGGGTCAGGCGTCCGAACGGGTGTCCGCGCCGTCCTGGCCGCCCCGGCGCTGCCGGGCGGACCAGGCGCCGGCGTCTTCGCCGTAGCGGACCAGGAGCCGCGCGAACCGGACGCGCTCGGCCGGCTCCCAGGCCGCCGTGATCTCCTCGAAGGTCTCGCGCTGCTCGGAGGCGAAGCGGCGTCGCTCGGTCTCTCCGGCGTCGGTGAGCTCCAGCACGGTGCGGCGGCTGTCCGCCTGGGACGCGGCCCGCCGCAGCAGCCCGTCGGCGATGCAGGCGGCGACGGTGCGGCTGGCGACGGGCTGGGTGACCCCCATCTCGGCGGCGAGTCCGCCGACCGTCATCTCGCCGGGCGCGTTCGCGACGACGTTGAGGACGAGATTGCGCGTGAGGTCCGCGCGCCCGCCGGAGGTGCGCCGCCGCAGTTGCGACAGTGCGGGCCCGATCTGGTCGAGGAGGGCGCCGTCGTCGGTTCCCGGATCCCGGGGGGCGTTGTCCATGCCGCCCATCCTACGGATTCACGTGGGACATGCATATGCGCTACGTCATGCATTTGCATAGCAAGTGCTATACATTGGGGCGTACCCTACGGATCGAGGTAAGCCATGCCCGTGACCGCTGTCACCGGTGCCCAGGTCTTCGACGGCGAGAAGACCCTGGGTGTGACCACCGTGCTCGTCGAGGACGGGCGGATCGCTCGTGTCGGCGGCGACGTCCCGGAGGGCGCCGAGATCGTCGACGGCGGCGGGGCGACGCTCCTGCCCGGCCTGATCGACGCCCACGTCCACACGTCCCAGGAGTCCCTCGCCCTGGCGCTGCGGTTCGGCGTGACGACCGAGCTGGAGATGCAGGGGCTCCACACGCGCGACAACCGCGGGGACATCAGCGAGAACGACGCCATCGCCGACGTGCGCTCCTCCGGGTTCGGCATCACGCCGCCGGGCGGCCACCCCAGCGAGCTGTTCCCGGAGGGCTTCCGCCCCGGGCCGCCCCCAGGCGTGGAGCCGGCCGGGCGGCCGCCGCTCATGCCGTACTCCACCACGCCCGAGGAAGCCGTCGCGTTCATACCGCAGCTGATCGAACGCGGCTCGGACTACATCAAGTTCATGGTCGACGACGGCAGCGTCGAAGGGCACCCCGGCCTTCCGATGCTCGACCAGGCCACCCTGAACGCCGGCGTGGCCGAGGCCAGGAGGCGCGGGATGCTCACCGTCGCCCACACCCTGACCCTGGACGCCACCCGCATGGCCGTCGAGGCGGGCATCGACGGCCTGGCCCACCTGTTCATGGACCGGCCCCACACCGGTGAGATCGTCGACCTGATCAAGGACGCGGGGGTGTTCGTCGTCCCCTGCGTCGTCCTGGACGCCTCCATGATGGGGATCACCGGCGGCGACCTCGCCGACGACCCCCGCGTCGCCTCCCGCCTGGACGCCGCCTGGGACAGGACGCTGCGCTCCAGCTACGGCCACTATCCCCAGGGTGTGATCGACGACGTCCTGGCCACCGTGAAGGCCCTCGACGACGCGGGCGTGGACCTGCTGGCGGGCACCGACGCCGCCATGCCCCTGCCGTTCCTGGGCGGCATCGCCCACGGTGCGAGCGTCCACCACGAACTGCAGTACCTGGTCCGCGCCGGCCTCACCCCCGTGCAGGCGCTGCGCGCGGCCACCTCCGTCCCCGCCCGCCGTTTCGGTCTCGACGACCGCGGACGCGTCGCCGAGGGCCTGCGCGCCGACCTTCTCCTCGTCGACGGCGATCCGACCACCACCATCTCCGACACCCTCGACACCCGCGCCGTCTGGCGCCGCGGCACCCGCCTCACTTCCTGAAGCCCCGCCGGGCCGCGTGGGGACCCTATATAGACATGTACGTCTATATGATTTGGAGGCGACCTGCCGAGCTGAGGAGAGCCGATGCGCGATGGTCTGGAGTTGGCCGGCCGGTACCGGCTGGAGGCGCCCCTCGGCAAGGGCGGCATGGGGGAGGTGTGGCGGGGCGTCGACCTGCGGCTTCGCCGCCCCGTGGCGGTGAAGATCCTGACGTTGGGCGGGGACGTCGACGGGGCCGGGGTCGCGCGGTTCCGGCGGGAGGCGGAGATCGCCGCGACCCTGAACCATCCCGGCATCACCACGGTGTTCGACGTCGACGAGCACACCGACGGGGGCCTGCGCCTGCTGTTCCTGGTGATGGAGCTGATGCGGGGGCGCGACCTAGCCTCGGTCCTGCGCGACAGGCCGGGCGGGCTGCCCGTCGCGCAGGTGATGGACTGGGCGGTGCAGATCCTCGACGCCCTGGCCGCCGCCCACCGGCGCGGGGTCGTGCACCGGGACATCAAGCCGGCCAACCTTTTCCTGACCGACACCGGGCAGGTGAAGGTCTGCGACTTCGGGATCGCCCGCCTCGCCGACGCCACCAAGATCACCGTTACCGGGTCGTCGGCGGGGACGCCGGTCTACATGGCGCCCGAGCAGATCGAGGGCCGCCCCGTCGACGACCGCACCGACCTGTACGCCTTCGGCTGCGTGCTCTACCAGCTGCTCACCGGGACCGCCTGGGTGGACACCGACTCCAGCGCCGGCGCCATCCTCTACCAACACCTCAACAAGGTCCCGGCGCCCCCGCGATCCGTTCGGCCCGACATCGACGACCACCTGAGCGCGCTGGTGCTGGATCTGCTGGCCAAGCAGCCCGACGCACGTCCGCGGGACGCGGCCACCGTCGCCGAGCGCCTGCGCGGCCTGGCTCCCCGTCCCTCCTCCGGCCCCGGGCCGGCGGCGCCTCAGCAGGTCCGTCCCGAACAGCGCGGCGGGTACCCCTGGCCCCCGCAGCCCCAGATGACGGACGGCCCCACGGTGGCGACCGAGCATGGCGGCGGCACCGCCGTCACCGCGATCGCCGCGGTGGCGCTGGCCCTGCTGTGCGTCCCGGGACTTCTGCTCATGATCGTCCACTCCGCCCTCGACCTGCGTCCGCCCGATTCGCCGGACGCGGTGCTGTTCTATGTGGATCTGGCGGCGGGGTTCGCGGAGCCGGTCGCGCTCGTCGCCGGCGCGTGGCTCCTGTCCCGGCACAGATCGGGAGGACGCTGGACGATCGCGATGACCGCCGGCCTGGTGGCCCAGCGCATGTGCGCCAGGGAAAGCGGCTACGGGTGGGGCCCCCTGGTGGTCGTCTTCATCCTGGCGACCGCTGCGCTGATCATGGCCGCACTTCCGTCCACCGGCCGCTGGTGCCTGCGATCAACGCCGCACTCGACGAGGGAGGCTCATGCTCAGCCTGGCGCGAATCGCTGAGGACCCCGACTCCCTGCGAAGCCGTCTGGAGGTGCCCGGCGGTGTGCCTCTCGTCTTTCGTCCCTTGGACCGAACCGACGCCGAGAGCCTGGCCCGGTTCCTTGCCGGGCTGTCCCCAGAGTCTCGCAGGTTCAGCACGTTCGACGGCTACGACCTGGCGGCCGCGCAGGAGTTGTGTGCGGCGATCGCGCGGTACGACAAGCTCCGCCTGGTGCTGGAGGAAGAAGCATCGGCCAGGATCGTCGGATTGTTGGAGTTCAGCCTTTCGCTGCCGGAAGGCGACGTAGAGCGCTACCGCAAGGCCGGAATCCACCTTGATGCGGAGACCGACTGCCGGTTCGGCCTCACGCTGGCCGACGACCACCAGGGCAAGGGGCTGGCGACGCTGGTCCTCCCCCTCGTCCGCGACATCGCCCAGCGCCTCGGAAAACGCCGGATCATCCTGTGGGGCGGCGTCCTGGCCGACAACCCACGCGCCATCCGCTACTACGAGAAGAACGGCTTCCAGCGGGTCGGTTCCTTCACCGGGCCCGACGGCCGCACCTCCCTCGACATGATTCTCGACCTCGCCCCTGGACGATGAGGTTCAGGCGGCCGGCTTCCCGAAGCTGATCCGTCGGCCCACCTACCGCGGTTCTCCGAAGGGGTGGGAACCGGATGGGGGCGGCTCGGCAACAACGGGTGTTCCGACCCGAAGCCGAGAGGCCGTGTATGAGCACTGCGAGTGAAGAGGACGCCGATGACGCCTCCGTCATCAGGCGGTCCCGGCGGGAGCCCGAGGCGTTCGCCGAGGTGTTCCGCCGGTACGCCCCGGACATCAAGCGGTACGTGATCCGCCGGCTGGGCGCCGACGCCGCCGAGGACGTGGTGGCCGAGACGTTCCTGGCGGCGTTCCGGCAGCGCGACCGGTACGACCTGTCCCGTCCGAACGCGCGGCCCTGGTTGTACGGGATCGCCACGAATCTGATGGGCCGCCATGTGCGGGCGGAGGTGCGGCAGCTGCGCGTCCTGGAGCGGATGGGCACCGACCCGGTGATGGAGCCGTTCACCGAGCGCAGCGACGAGCGGCTCAGCGCGGGGGCGTCCGGCAGGGCGCTGGCGAGTGCGCTGGCCGCGCTGCCGAGGGGGCACCGCGACGCGCTGCTGCTGGTCGCCTGGGGTGATCTCAGCTACGCCGAGGCCGCGCAGGCCCTGGACGTGCGCGTCGGGACGGTGCGGTCCCGCATCAACCGGGCCCGGCACAAGCTCCGCAGGCACCTCGGTGCGACCGAATCCGTGATCTACGTCAGTGAGGAGCCCGTCCATGAATGAGATGACCGAGCTTGAGCGGTTCCGCTCGGACGTTCCCGAGCTCGACCTGACCGACGTGCGGGCCGAGGAGCACCGGCTGCTGAGCGTCATGCGGGAGGCGGCCCCGGACGCCGGGCGTTCCGCTTGGCAGCGCGTCTCCGGCCGCCCCCGGCGGACCGTACGGCTGCGGATCGGTCTCGCGGCGGGGCTGGCTGCTGCCGCCGCCACGGCCGGAGTCGTCGCGGTCAACGCGGGCGAGGAGTCAGGTACCCCGCCGATCGTGCACACGATGCCGGTGGCGTCGGTGCAGGTCCTGAAGCGGGCCGCCGACCACGCGGCCAAGTCCCCGGAGCTGCACCCCCGTCCCGGCCAGTTCCTCGTCTTCGTCTCGCGGACCATGGACACCGCCGAGAGCAACTCCGGCGGTCGCCACGAGCGTTACCTGGACCGTCAGGAACGGAAGATCTGGCTGCCCGTGGACGGCGACGCCACACGCGGAGTCCTGTGGGCCAGGACGCTGGAGCCCAAGGCGTATCCGGGATGGCCCATCCCGGCCGTGGCCCGCCAGGACGTGGGACGCAGCTCGATGTCCAAGGCCGCCGACTTCGACGACCGCGCCGAGCACCTGCGCAACGACTACGCCTACCTGAGCCGCCTGCCGACCGATCCGGCCAAGATGTACCAGCACCTGTACATCGGCCTGGGCACCGGCCCCGAAGCCGACGCCACGGCGTGGCAGAACGTCGGCGGCATGCTCACCGAGGCCTACATGCCCCGCGCGCAGCGGGCCGCGCTGTTCCGGGCGGCGGCGGCCATCCGCGGCGTCACCACCGTCGGCCGCGCGGTGGACGCGGCGGGCAGGACCGGTGTCGCCGTCACGTTGGCCCCGGCCGGCAGCGCTCTCCGCGAGGAGTACATCTTCGACGACAAGACCTACGAGTTCCTCGGCCGGCGCAGCGTCGTCACCAACGCCGAACAGGCCGAAGCCCCGGTAGGGAGCGTGCTGACCAACTCGGCCCAGCTGAAGGTCTCCATCGCGGACCGGCCCCCGGCGGTGACCTGACCCCTGGTCGCAGCGTCAGATCTCTCTCCAGCCCGCGAGTCGCCGGTGGTCGCCGGTGCGGCCGAACTCCGTACGGTCTCTTCTGAGCCCGTGCCGGTAAGCGGGAAAAAACGAAAAAGAACACTGGGGAGAGAATCATGAGGGGTGTCCCGAACCTTCTCGCCATCCTCGTCGCCGCTCTGGCCGGCGGTATCGCCGGCTGCGTGGTCACCAAGGCCTCCACGGTCGGCGTCATCAGCGCGGAGGGAGGTCCCGCGGCCTACATGCTGGGCGGTGCTGCCGGCGCTTTCTTCGCCGTCATCGCCGCGGTCGTCGTCTCCTTCGGCAAGACCGTTTCGATCGCCTGCCTGACATGCGGCCTGGCGAACCTCGGCCTGGCCGGATGCATGATCGCGTTCGGCGCGGCCTGGGCCACCTGGGGCATCCTCGGCTTCGGCTTGCTCGCAGGCGTCTTCGCCGACTTCCTCGCCCGCCGCCCCGCCGCCGTCCAGGCCGCCGGGACGGGGGCCTCGCAGGGGCAGGACCCCACGTCCTCCGGTGACGCTTCGCAGAAGTGAGGCCGGAGAACACCGCTCCAGCAGGCGGCCGGGACCCTTTCCCGGCCGCCTGATCTGTTGGACGACCACCGCGCCGCCCCGGGGGCGTCGGCGGCGAGCCAGTCGCGTTCACGGCATGGCGGCCGGGTCAGACGGAGATGCGTGCCGGCTCGGACTTCGTCCCGCCGGGCACGGGCCGTCGGCGCGGCAGGACGAGGGTGACGAGCAGGGCGGCGGCCATTCCGGCCGCGGTCAGCAGGACCACCAGGAACTCGCCGTGCGCCGTCGCCTCGCGGAGCGCCTGCCCGGTCCTGCCGCCCGTGCCGAGCTCGGCGAGGGCGGTGAAGACCGCCAGCCCGATCGCGTTGCCGAGGTTGAGAGCGGTGGAGGCGATGCCGTTGGCCACGCCCTGCTCGTGCGGGGCCGTGCCGGTGGCGGCGGCGATCCACATGGCCGTCCAGACGATGCCCTGCCCGACGCCCGAGACGACCAGGCCGGGCACCAGGAGCCCGTAGCCGGCGTTGGTGTCGAACCCGAAGGCCAGCCCCGCCGTGCCGACGGCGCCGATCGCGAACCCGATCAGCAGGGTCGCCCGGTCGCCGATCCGGGTGGCGAGCCGCTCGCCGAGCTGGGTGCCGGTCGCTATGGCGAGCGAGGGGACGAGGAACGCCAGCCCGGTCTTCAGTGCGCTGTAGCCGTGCACGATCTGCATCAGCACGGTGAGGAAGTACGGCAGGACGCCGAACGTGGCCATGTAGACGAAGGTGACGGTCGTCCCGACGCTCAGACTGCGGTTCCTGAACAGCCGGAACGGCATCAGAGGGTCGGCGCTGCGGATCTCGATCACCGTGAACAGCGCCAGCAGCGCTGCGGCCAGCGCGAACGCTCCCGTCACCAGCGGGCTCGTCCAGCCCAGCTCGGGGCCTTCGACGAGGGCGAACACCAGCAGCGTGGCGCCGCCGGTGACGGTCAGCGAGCCGGGCAGGTCGAACCGGCGCCGCGCCCCGCGCGCCGGGTCACGCGGGATCATCACCAGCGCGGCGAGCGCCGCGAGCCCGGCCAGCGGCACGTTGACGTAGAAGACCGCGGGCCAGCCGAAGTTCTCGGTGAGGACACCGCCGAGCAGTGCGCCGATGGTCAGCCCCGACGCCCCCGCACCGCCCCATACGGCCAGCGCCCGGTTGCGCCGCGCCCCCTCCGCGAACAGCGTGTTGATCAGTGACAGCGTGGACGGAAGGAGCAGGGCGCCGCCGATGCCCTGCACCGCCCGCGCGACGATGATCACTTCGGGGCTCGTCGCCAGCCCGCCCGCCAGGGACGACACGGCGTAGACCGCCAGCGCCAGCACGAAGATCCGGCGACGGCCCAGCAGGTCGGCTGCCCGGCCGCCGAGAAGCAGGAACCCTCCGGCGAAGACGACGTAGGCGCTCACCACCAGTTGCTGCGTCTGCCCGGGAAACCCGAGATCGGCGCCGATCTCTGGCAACGCGACGAACACGATGTTCAGGTCCAGCGAGTAGATGAGCTGTGCCAGCGCCAGCAGGGCCAGGGTCCGGCCCAACCGCCGTCCGGCGGCCGGACCAGGTGTTTCGGACATACGAGAGCGTCCTTCGCTGAGGAGGAGACGGCGGCGGGGAGGTCCACCGCCATACGACTGTACGTATATTGACGTACAAACGTACGGTGTGGCAAGGAACCGTTCGATGGTCGCGCTACGGTGGGACCATGAGGTACCGGCATCCCGACCGTCAGCAGATCCGTATCGACGGTGTCCTGACGGCGCTCGGCCACCCGGTGCGGCTGGCCGCCATCCGCGTGCTGGACGAGGGCGGGGAGCACAACTGCGGGAGGGTTCTGGCCATCCTGGGCATCCCGGCGAAGTCGACCATGACCCACCACTGGCGGGTGCTGCGCGAGAGCGGCGTCATCTTCCAGGAGCCGTCCGGTCGCGAGAACCTGGTCCGCCTGCGCCGCCCGGACCTGGACGCCCGCTACCCGGGCCTTCTGGACGCCATCCTCGCCGGCACCGCCACCGACGCGGCCACCGACGACCAAGCCGGCGCCGCCACAGCGTGAAGCCGCCATCATTTCTCGAAATGTCGTCGGCGGGCCCTGGGCCGACCCGCGGAACGGAACCGGGGGCCTGGCGCAGCCAGACCCCCGGTGGGTGCGTGGTGAGTCAGCGACCGACGCCGCGTGTTGCGCAGAGCACGCCGACGATCAAGCTGCTGGAACCGGCGAGCTGGCCGCCGATCTCCACGTCTAGCAGCAGAAAGAGGCTGACGGAGATGACGGTGATGGCGACCAGGCAGAGGCCAAGGCCACGCCGCATGGCGGTGGCGCCCTCCCCGGAGGCCCTCTTGGCGAGGAAATTGCCGTACAGACCGCCGATGCAGGCGCCGACGGCCCCCAGGAAGGCACCGAACGTGAACGGCGAGAGGTCGCCGTGCTTCACGTAGTCGATGTTCTCCAACCCCAGGATGAGGGTTCCGAGCAGCGCGCCGAGCAAGGTGCCAGGCAGGAAACGCTTGGCGCCGAGCGAGATGGGGCGCAGGGACCCCACGGACTCTTCCTTCATGAGGTTGTCTCCTTTGCGCGTGTGCTCGTGTTCGGAACACGGCACCGGACCTCTTTGCGCGCTCGTGCTTGTCCACGGGCACGAGAAGGAACGTGTGCGGCACGCACGCATCAGCAAGCGGACAGGGCGGCCCTGGCGGGCCGTCGATTCTCGTAGCTGCAAGAACCTGTCCAAAACGATCGTTTCCGGCCAGTGCTCAGGGGCGGAATGTTGAACGGTGGCGATAACTCCGGCTCGACGCTCGTCTGCACGCGGGGGGATTGGGGGTAGCGGGTCTGCTCATGATCCGGACGGTCTGGAGATAGGGAGCCGCGGATCACTGCGGCTCAACGCAATCTAGACACTGGAGCTCGACATGCGTCACGAACTGACCGTGCCTAAGTCCGGAAACTTCTACCTCGACGCCGGTTCGGCCGAAGAGGTCCTCGTCATCCTCAAGGACCGCGAGGACATCAAGGTCGTCCTCGACGCCACCGGCCCCCGGTTCGAGGAAGCCGCGAACCAGGCCACCCCGGAGGGGTTCGCGGAACCGGAGGGGAACCGGCTTCCGCGCGCCGGGGTAGGCCACCAGCTGATCATTCCGTGGGTCAACGACGGCGGTGTGATCGCACGGTGGCGCCGGCGGTGGAGTCGTACCCGGGAGGGGATGTCGATCACTGTCACGATCCCCCGTGACGTCCGATTCACCGCAACCACCCGCTTCGGCAACACCGCGACCACCAGGTTGCTGAACGTCGGCCTGCTCCCCTTCGTGGAAGCCGCGGAGGACCGGCGGGCCCCTCTGGACCCCAAGACGGTCGAAGGCATGATCATCCGAGGGGGACGCGTCCGCTGCCTGGACGGCAGCTCCTTGCAAGAGGAGCTGTAGACACAACCAGCTTCGGCCGACCGCGGTGGGGCTGGAAGCCCAGGGAAACCGCGTTGCGGCTTCGGCAGCAACACACCAACCGCCCTCTCGAACACGGGGGGCGGTCAGTAAGCGGTCATCGACGGTGTCCCCAGGGATCCGCGATGAACCGAACAACGACACACGGAACCGGTCTGCCCCAACGGGCAGGCCGGTTCTTCTAATTCGGGGCTGAGGAGTCCAGAAACAGCCGTTACCGCTGAGAAGGATTATGGGGTTCGTGGGTGACCGGAGCGTCTTGGTAACGATCTTGGATTCAAGGGGTCAATGCACCACCGAAAATGATCTTGATCATTACGGAGGTGCGGGTGCGGGACTACGGGTTCTCCACAGCTCAACAAGAGGAGCTGTGGAGGCGCTGGCGTAGCGGTGAGTCGCTGGGCGGCATCGCCAGGAGCATGGGAGCGCAACTGCAGCACGTGCGGCGATTCCTGCTGCAGACCGGTGGACTGAAGAGCCCGCCGCGCTGCCGGTCGCTGCGGCACCTGGCGGGTGAGGAGCGCGAAGAGATATCCAGAGGCATCGCTGCGGGCAAGTCCGCCAGAGCCATCGCCCGCGGGCTGCGCCGTCCGGCCTCGACGGTGTCGCGAGAGATCGCCCGCAACGGCGGCCGGGAAGGCTACCGCGCCGGCGCAG
>NZ_JBFARL010000222.1:0-12197 GCF_040674655.1 Actinomadura sp. NPDC049753
CCGTTGACGACCAGGAACCAGGCCGCGAGGAGGACCTTCCAGCGTCCGGTCCGCAGGCGGCGGCGTGACCGGGCGCGTCGGGGTCGGGGTCGGCTCCGGCGTCGTCGGCGTCGGCGTCGGGGCGGGCGTCGGCGTCTCGGTCGGCGTGGGGGTCGGTGTCGGCGTGGGCGTCGGTGTCGGGGTGGGCGTCGGTGTGGGAGTCGGCGTGGGGGTGGGAGTCGGCGTCGGCGTATCCGTCGGCGTCGGCTCGGCCGTGGGCGTGGGGGTGGGTTCGGCTATCACGGGCGACGCCCCGGAGACGGCGATGGCCGCCGCCGCGCCGACCCCCGCGAGGAACACGCCACCCGCCGACCGTGAGCGCACCCGCTCGCCTCCCTCGACTCCGCCTCATCGCAGAAGGGGATCGAAACACGCGGGGAGCACGCCGTACAAGGGCGTCCGGAAAGGTTGTCGGCGAATGATCAACCCCGTCCCCGGACGGCCCGCCCGGTTGTCAGCGGGTGCGCATCGAGCCTCCTCTCCGCACGCCGGAACGGTGCCGGCGATGGGGCGGATGGAACACGGGTGGATGGAACACTGTGCGCATGACTCTCGGGACGATCGTGCTGACCGGCGCCGCCGGACGGGTCGGCACCGCACTGCGGACGCCTCTGCGCGACGCGGCGGAGCGGCTCGTGCTGGCCGATCTCGCGCCGATGCACGTCGAGGCGCCGAACGAGGTCGTGCACCGCGGCGACCTCTCGGACGCGGCGCGGATCGTGCGGGGCGCGGACGCGATCGTCCACCTGGCCGGCGTTCCGGACGAGGCGCCGTTCCCCGACCTGGTCGAGGGCAACGTCCTCGGCGCCCAGCGGATCCTGGAGGCCGCCCGCGTGGCCGGGGTGCCGCGGGTCGTCCTCGCCAGCAGCAACCGGCTGACCGGCTGCTACCCGTCCACCGAGACCGTGTCGCCCGCCATGCCGCCGCGGCCCGACGGCCTGTACGGGGTCAGCAAGGTCGCGGTCGAGGCGCTCGGCCGGCTCTACGCCGACAAGTTCGGCATGGACGTGGTGTGCCTGCGCATCGGCAGCCTCGAACTGCACCCGACCGAGCCGCGCCACCTCGCGACCTGGCTGAGCCACCGCGACTGCGCGGGCTTCGTCCTCGCGGCGCTGACCGTCCCGTCGCCGGGGTTCCTCGCCGCGTACGCGGTGTCGGCCAACGCGCGGCGGTTCTGGGAGCTCGACGAGCGGCTCGGCTACGCGCCCCACGACGACGCCGCCTCCTACGGCATCCCCGACACGTTCGTCGGCGACGGCGTTCCGCAGGGCGGCGATTTCGCGTCCGCCCAGTTCACGCTGCGCCATCTGGAGGGATCCGCGGGAAACGAGTGACGTTCGGGTCACAGGGGGTGCGGCAGGCCGTTATCCTGACCTCCTGGTTACCGGTTCCTGACGGAAAGTCGAAGGGGTTCATGCCGACGTCGACCTGGTTCCGCCTCAACGTCGCCAAGCGCGAACGCGTGCTCGAAGCGGCGATGCGCGAGTTCGGAGAACACGGGTACTCGACCGGCAGCCTCAACACCATCGCGCGCGAGGCCGGCATCGCCAAGGGCTCGCTGTTCCAGTACTTCAGCGACAAGCTGGAGTTCTTCGCGTTCGTGTGCGACGAGGCGTCGCGCCGCATCCGCGAGGAGATGGAGCGCCGCATCGAGCGGATCGACTTCGACCAGCCCTTCGACGAGTGGCTGGTCGACGTCCTGTGCGACTGGACCGAGTACATGGCCGACCACCCGCTGGAGCGCGGCGTCACCGCGGCCACGAACTTCGAGCTCGACAACGGCGTCCGGTCCGTCGTCCGCGACACCGCCAACCAGCACTACCTGCTGGTCATCCACCCGACGCTGGAGCTGTGGAAGGCGCAGGGCGCCATCGGCGAGGACGCCGACCTGGAGGTCCTCGCCACCTGGCTGATGATGATCCTGCCGTTCCTCGCGCTCGCTCCGTACTACGACGGCCTCGACCCGATCCACGACCTGCGCGGCCGCACCCCGGCCCAGCAGCGCCCGGTGATCCGCCAGCTCGTCGCGGGCTTCCGCCCGATGTTCTCCCCCGCCAAGTGACCCCCGCCGGGGGACGAGGCGGGGGTCGCCCGCCTCGCCGCGGAGCCCGTCAGTCCTCGATCTCGGCGACCAGGATGTCCATGTGCCGGGCCGCCATGCGGGCGGGGGGCGGGAGTTCGGCGGCGTCGGCGGCCGTCAGCACGCGCGGACGGCCGAGCCGGCGGACGCGGCCGAGCCGTTCCACGCCGCCGCGGCCCTCGGCGAGCAGGTTGCGGACCCAGTCGGCGTCCCGCCCGTACGGCAGCCCGACGATGAGCCGGTCGCCGCTGCGGAAGGCGGTCACCGGCGTCCGGTACTCGCGCCCCGACCTGCGGCCCCGGTGGACGATCATGGCGAAGGGCGGGAGGTAGGGCGCGTAGACGCCCTGCACGCGGTTCGTGACGGCCTTGTTGAACCGGGCGACCGATCTCGGCATCAGCGGTTTCACCATGCCTCCTGCCTAGCACGACCTCCCGCCCTCGCGCCCGGTCAGCGGGTGAGGACGAACTCCTCCGGTCTGGCCTTGCGGGAGCCGGCCCAGAACTCGAACGTGTGGCCCGGCCAGAGGGTGCGGTTGACGCCCTGGTCGTCGAGGTACCAGCTGTTGCAGCCGCCCTCGTTCCAGACGGCGCGGCGCAGCCGCCGCTGCAGGCGGTCGTTGAAGCGGCGCGCGGCCTCCGGCTTCGGCTCGATGGTCTCGGCGCCGGCCTCCCGCATCAGGCGCAGGCAGCTCAGCACGTGCTGGATCTGCACCTCGATCATGAAGACGACGGAGTTGTGGCCGAGGCCGGTGTTCGGGCCGAGCAGCATGAAGAAGTTCGGCAGCCCGGGGATCGTCGTGCCGCGGTGCGCCTCGATGCCGTCCGCCCAGATCTCCTGGAGCTTGACGCCGTCGCGTCCGGTGACGCGCAGGTCGGTGAGGGCGTCGGTCACCTTGAAGCCGGTGCCGTAGATGATGCAGTCGACCTCGTACTCGCGCCCGTCCGCGGTGACGATCGAGTTCTCCCGCACCTCGGCGATCCCGGAGGTCTCCACCTCGACGTTCGGACGCGAGAGCGCCGGATAGTAGTCGTTGGACAGCAGGATCCGCTTGCAGCCGATCGTGTAGTCCGGCGTCACCTTGGCGCGCAGCACCGGGTCGGCGACCTGGTGGGCGATGTGCCGGCGGGCGATCTTCTCCTGCGGGGTGGAGAGCCGCGGGTCGATCGTGAAGCCGACGGCGCGGGCCTCCAGCGCCCAGTAGATGCCGCCGCG
Organism: Actinomadura sp. NPDC049753; assembly: GCF_040674655.1. Lineage (NCBI taxonomy): Bacteria > Bacillati > Actinomycetota > Actinomycetes > Streptosporangiales > Thermomonosporaceae > Actinomadura > Actinomadura sp. NPDC049753. Next base: position 3,335 of record NZ_JBFARL010000222.1, read on the forward strand.
GAACGCGCGGGCGGCGCCCGGCACCTTCCCGAACAGGGCGCGGACCGGCGCGGGGATGGACACGTCGGGCTTGGGCTGGATCCACGGCGGGGTCCGCTGGAAGACGACGAGCTCGCCCGCCTGCCTGGCGACCTTCGGCACGAACTGGATCGCGGAGGCGCCCGTGCCGATGACGGCGACGCGCTTGCCGGTGAGGTCGTAGGAGTGGTCCCACTCGGCGGAGTGGAACGCCGTCCCCCGGAACCGCTCGACGCCCGGCAGGTCCGGGTAGGACGGGACGTGCAGCGCGCCGATGCCGGACACGACGGCTCTCGGGGTGAGGACCGTCCCGTCGGCGAGCGTCACCTTCCAGCGGCGGGCGTCGTCGTCGTACTCCATGGAGTCGACCGCCGCGCCGAAGCGGATGTGCTCGCGCACCCGGTACTTGTCGGCGGTGCGCTCCATGTAGGCGCGGATCTCCGGCTGCGGCGCGAACATCCGCGTCCAGCCCGGGTTCAGCTCGAAGGAGAAGGAGTACATGTGCGACGGGACGTCGCAGGCGCAGCCCGGATAGGTGTTGTCGTGCCAGGTGCCGCCGAGCGCCTCGCTCTTCTCCAGCACGACGAAGTCGTGGAAGCCGGACTGCTTGAGCCGGATCGCCATGCCGAGGCCGGCGAAGCCGGAGCCGATGATGACGATCGCGGGGGCGCGGTCGCTCATGACCCCTCCTCTCAGTTAACCTACTCGCAGTAAGTTACCGGGAGTAGGTTACTGACGGTAGGTCCAACAGAGGAGAATTCCCTGTGAGTGGCGCCACACCCCCGCCCCGCCGCCGCCGGATGTCGCGCGCCGAGCGCGAGCGGCAGATGCTGGACGTGGCGGAGCGGGTGTTCGGCGAGCGCGGCTACCAGGCCGCCTCCATGGACGAGATCGCCGAACGCTGCGGGGTCTCCAAGCCGATGCTCTACGAGTACTTCGGCTCCAAGGACGGCCTGCTCGTGGCGTGCGTGACCCGGTCCAAGGCCGAACTGTTCGACGTCACCCAGAAGGCGATGGCGGGCGCCACCACCCCGGAGGACATCCTGTCGCGCGGGATGGTCGCCTACTTCCGCTTCATCGACGAGCACAGCAGGTCGTTCGCGATGCTGCTGCGCGAGCCGATGGCCGCCGCCCCGGAGGCCATCCGGGCCATCGACGAGACCCGGCGGCAGCAGAGCGAGCTCATCGCCGGCGTGCTCGGCACGTTCGCGCCGTCCGCCCCCGCCGGGACGATCGAGGCGTACACGCAGATCATCATGGGCGCGAGCGAGCGGATGGCGCTGTGGCAGACGGGCCGCGCCGACGTGTCGGCGGAGGACGCGGCCCGCTACATGACCGACTTCTGCTGGAACGGCCTCAGCCCTTACCTGGCGCCCGCCGGGGAAGCGCGTCCAGAGCCCCGATGAGCAGGTCGAGGCCGAACTCGAAGTCGGCCTCGGCGTCGAAGTCGGCCAGCGCCGGACCGTAGGCGATCACGTGCGGGAACTCGTCCGGGTCGAGGCGCGTCCACGACTCGGCCCCCGTCTCGGCGAGGTGCCCCAGCATCTTCGCCATGCCGATCTCGCGCATCTGGGCGCCGAGCGCGTAGGCGATGAGCGCCCGCATGATGCGCACGGCCGTCTCGCCGTCGAACCCGGCCGCGTCGGCGAGGGCCAGGGCGCGCTCGGCCGGCCGCAGCCCCACCGGCGTGTCGACCTTGTGGGTGAGGACGATCGACATGCAGCGCGGGTTGTCGTGGGCGACCTTCCGGAACGCCCGGACCAGCGCACGTGCGCGCTCCTGCCATGACTCGGCCGGGTCGTCGGGCAGTTCCAGCCCCGCGACGACGTGCTCGGCCACGCCCTCCAGCAGGGCGCCCTTGTTCGGGACGTGGTTGTAGAGCGACATGACGGCGACGTCCAGCTCGGCGGCGACCCGGCGCATCGACAGGCCGTCCGCGCCCTCCCGCTCGATCAGGTCGACCGCCGCCTCCACGATGCGCGCGCGGGTCAGACCCGGTCGCGGAGTGTCGGAGGTCACACGCCTCGCCATCGCTTCCGCTCCTCCTCGCCGTTGACACCCGTAAGTGTCCCATGACACGGTACGTACATTGTACGTAAGACGTACAGCGTACGTCTGCGCTCGGGGAGGACGCCCATGTCGACCCACGACCTGTACACCGACTCCGTCCCGTCCGACGCCTGGACCGTGCCGATGACCGGCGACGCCAGGTTCACCTGGGAGTACGACGACGGGCGCGACCGTCTCCTCGCCCTGTACCAGAAGGGCAAGGACAAGCAGTGGGACTCGGTCAAGCGCATCGACTGGGACCTCGAGGTCGACCCGCACGACGTCCTCGGCGTCCCCGACCAGTCCCTCGCCATCTACGGGACGAAGTACTGGGACATGCTGTCCGAGAAGGAGCGCGGCGAGCTGCGGCGGCACTCCACGTCCTGGCAGTTCTCCCAGTTCATGCACGGCGAGCAGGGCGCGATGGTCACCGCCGCCCGCATCGTCGAGTCGGTGCCCGACCTCGACTCCAAGTTCTACTCCGCCACCCAGACGATGGACGAGGCCCGCCACGTCGAGCTGTTCACCCGGTTCCTGCACGAGAAGGTCGGGATGGTCTACCCGATCAACACCAAGCTGCAGGACCTGCTGAACGAGACCCTCGCCGACTCGCGCTGGGACATGCCCTACCTCGGCATGCAGGTGCTCATCGAGGGCCTCGCGCTCGCCGCGTTCGGCGTCATCCGCGACATCACCACCAAGCCGCTGCCCAAGCAGATCCTCGCCTACGTCATGCAGGACGAGGCCCGCCACGTCGCGTTCGGGCGGCTGGCGCTGCGCGACTACTACAAGCAGCTCTCGCCGGCGGAGCTCCGCGAGCGCGAGGAGTTCGTCATCGAGGGCTGCTACCTGATGCGCGACCGCATCCGCGGCCGGGAGATCTGGACCAACTTCGGCATCGACCCGAAGGAGGTCGACGAGATGGTCGAGAACTCGCCGTACATGCGGATGTTCCAGAGCCTGCTGTTCAGCCGCATCGTGCCCTGCGTGAAGGACATCGGCCTGTGGAGCGACCGCATCCGGCGCGCCTATGACGACATGGGCGTCCTGGACATGTCCAAGGCCGACCTCGACGCGCTCATGCACCAGGACGAGGAGATCGCCGAGAAGGTCGACGCCGAGCGGTTCGCCGCCGAGGAGACCGCCCGCAAAGCGGAGGTGGACGCCGTCATCGCCGACGCGGCGGCGGCGGGCTGAGTAACGTTCAGATCATTCGATCCGCCGCACACCTCGGAGGTCTGGATGCCCCTCGCGCACTTCGACGGAGCGCTCGCCGTCGTCACCGGAGCCGGCAGCGGAATCGGCCGGGCCGTCGCCCTCGCCCTGGCGGGGAACGGGGCCGCCGTTGTCGCCGCGGACATCGACCTGCCCGCCGCCGAGCGCACGGTCGCCCTCGCCAAGACGCTCGGCGCGGGCGGCACCGCCTACGAGGTGGACGTGGCGGACGAGGCCGCGATGGAGGACTTCGCCGCGCAGGTGAAGGAGACCCACCGCGTCCCCGACATCGTCGTCAACAACGCCGGCATCGCGGTCACCGGCCCCTTCCTCGACACCGGCGTCGAGGACTGGGAGCGCATCCTCGGCGTGAACCTGTGGGGCGTCGTCCACGGCTGCCGGCTGTTCGGCCGCCAGATGCGCGACCGCGTGAACGCGCTGCCCAACAAGCCCGACAAGCCGAACTTCGGCGGCCACATCGTCAACGTCGCGTCGGCCGCCGCGTACGCGCCGTGGCGCGCCATGCCCGCCTACTGCACGACGAAGTCCGCCGTCCTCATGCTCAGCGAATGCCTGCGCGCCGAGCTGGCCGGCTCGCGCATCGGCGTCACGGCCGTCTGCCCCGGTTTCGTCAGCACCAGCATCGTCGACAACGCGATCCACCTGGAGGGCGACGACGCGGCCCGCGCACGCCTGCGCGAGCGCGGCCAGCGGGCCATCAGGCTGCGCAACTACCCGCCGGAGAAGGTCGCCGAGCGGGTCGTCAACGCCATCATCAAGAACAAGCCCGTCGTGCCCGTCAACGCCGAGGGGCACCTCCTGCACGCCCTTTCCCGGGTGTCCCCCGCCTCCCTGCGCCTGCTGGCCAGGATCCCCGCGGGGGGTTAGCGCTCTCGGCGCACCGTCACCGCCGTTGGAGCGGGCCCTGTGGAAGGGATCACCCGCGTGGAGGCGGGCCACCGCCAAGCCCCGCCGGCCGCCCGCGTCCGTGGGCGCGGGCGGCTGGCGGAGCCTGGATGTGGAGCGGCTACCGCGACTCCCGGAGTTGCGGAAGCGTGGATCAGGGGCCGACCAGCACCGCGTTGGCCCTGTCCAGGACGATGCGCAGGACGCGGCCCGCGACGGCCAGGTCCTCGGCCGGCAGGTCGCCCCACAGTCCCTGGGTGATCGGGCCGATCGCGGTGCGGACCTGCGTCCAGCGCGCCTGCCCTTCGTCGGTGACCTGGACGCCGCCGTCGTCGCCGTCGCGCAGGAACCCCGCGGCGGTCAGCTCGGTGATGCGTTCGGCGACCGACGTCTGGCTGAACTGTGTGGCCTCGCTGACCCTGCGGATGAGCTCGGCCGCCCGGTCGACGGCCCCGCCGCCGACCACGGTCAGCGTGAGGGTCACCCACTGGGGCTCGGTGATGCCGGTCCCGGCGAGCTGCCGGGTCAGGATCGACGCCCGCAGGTGGCACTACGCCGTGCTCGCCTCGTTGCACGAGTTCGGCCCGGGCAGCCAGGCGACGCTGAGCCGGCGCACCGGCATCTACCGCAGCGACATGGTCGGCGTCCTCAACGAACTGGCCGAGCGCGGGCTCGTCGAGCGGGCCCCGGATCCCGGCGACCGCCGCCGCAACGTCATCACCATCACCGCCCAGGGCCGCCGGCACCTGCGCCGCCTCGACAAGGTCCTGGACGACCTCCACGAAGAACTGCTCGCCCCGCTGCTCCCCGCCGAACGCGACCAGTTCGTGCCACTGCTCACCCGTCTGCTGGACCACCACACGCAGCAGGCGCCACCGGCTCCCTGAGCCGGTGCAGCGCGGCGGGCGGCGAGCACCCGGTCCGCGCAGGCTCCGGGCCGGACGACGTCATTCTCGCGGCCGACAGCCGATCCGGCGTCACCGCGTTCGCGCCTTCGCCCCCAACGGGCCGCCTGCACGACCGGGTGACGGGGTGAGGGGCCCCACGAGCGCACGCCGCCCCGACAGGCCGAGCCTGCGCTCGGGCCCCATGCAGAGTCACTCGGCCGGCACGGCTAACGCCGAGGAAACGCCGCCCTCGTTAGAACTTGTGGCTCGACAGCCGGGTATTCGGAACAGGAAAGGAGACTGCATGATTCTGCGTCGAGCGACACTCACTGGCGCAGCCTCGCTGGCGTGCGCGGCGCTGGTCCTGAGCGCGGCTCCGCCCACCACTGCCTCGACGACCGCCGCCCCCGTCGAGGTCGGGGACGTGCAGAAGGCGATGGAGAACCTGGTGCAGACGGGCCACGTGGTCGGCGCCATCGGCGAGGTGTACGTGGACGGCAAACAGGTCGGGAAGGGATCGGCCGGGTCGCGCCTGCTCAACGGCAAGGGCGGCGCCATCCCGTCGACCGCCCGCTACCGGATCGGCTCGCAGACCAAGACCATGACCGCCGCCGTGGCGCTTCAACTGGTCAAGGAGGGCAAGCTCGGCCTGGACGACAAACTCAGCGAGGTCCTGCCGGAGGTGGCGGAAAAGGACCTGGTGGAGCGGGCCGACGAGATCACGGTACGCAACCTGATCCAGCTGACCTCGGGCATCCCCGACTACCTCGGCCCCCAAGCCCTGGACCCCGACCGCAACTACAGCCCGACCGACCTGCTGGCGCTCTCGCGCAAGAACGCCCGGCCCGTGGAGGTCGGCGCCTTCAACTACTCCAACACCAACTACATCCTGCTCGGCATGATCATCGAGAAGCTGTCCGGGAGGTCACTGGCGGCCGAACTCAACCGGAGGCTCTTCGCCCCGCTCGGCATGCGCCACACCTACCTGCCCACGAAGGCGGCCGAGGGCATCAAGGGCCCGCACGGGCACGGCTACGCCCCGGACGGTACGGGCACGATGCGCGATGCCGACAAGCTCAACGCCACCACCATGCTCGGCGCCGGCGGCGTGATCTCCACCGCGCGAGAGATGAGCGTCTTCCAGCGCGCCTTCCGCCAGGGCAGGGTGCTGCCGGCGTCCCTGGCGAAGGTGATCACCGATCCGCCGCCCGGCCAGGCGCCGCAGCCGGGGGGCGGCCCGTGCTCCGGCAACCCCGAGTTCGCCGCCGGGGGCGGAGGCAGCGCCCCCGGCTTCACCGCCGCGACCCTTACCTCATCCGACGGCCGCGTGCAGTTCGCCGTGTCCCTGACCCTGGCCATGGACGACGCCGAGCGCGGCACCGTGCCGGCGCGCATCACCAACGCCCTGAAATCGCTGTTCTGCCCCGTGAAGTGATCAGTCCGGCCGCACAGGGCGAGCGTGATCATGATCGCCCTGTGCGGCCGGAGGGTCGAGAACCCATGCGCGGCGCAAGGCACATCCCCCGCCCCGCCGGCAGCCGTTCCACGGCTGCGGCTTCATGGACGCCATCGTGAACGGCCGGCACGTCTCGGCCACTCCGGCGGCTCCGCGGGTGCCGGCGCACTCTCCTGAACCTTTTCGTCCCCTCGAAGGAGTTGACGTCTTGAAGCGCATGTCCGCTGCCGGCGCGACCGCGGCAGCCCTGCTGCTGGCCACCGCCTCGCCCCCGACGGGTGCCGCCGCCACCGCGACCGGCGACGTCCAGCGGGCCATGGAGACCCTGGCCGAGACGCCCGGCGTGGTGGGCGCCATCGGCGGCGCGTACATGAACGGCAAGCCCGCCGGCCGCGGCACCGCCGGGTCGCGGCTGCTCGACGGCAAGGGCGGAGCGATCCCGGCGGACTCCCGGTTCCGCATCGGCTCGCAATCCAAGACGATGGTGGCCACCGTGCTCCTCCAGCTCGTCGAGGAGGGCCGCATCGGCCTGGATGACAAGCTCGCCGACCTGCTGCCCGAGGTGGCCGCCGACGGGCTGGTGGAACGAGCCGACGAGATCACCGTCCAGCAGCTCGTCCAGCACACCTCCGGCATCCCCGACTGGTTCCACCAGAGCGGCTCGACCGCCCCGGCGTTCGACGTCTTCGACTTCACCACCTACCACCCGCCCATAGAGATCGTGAAGATGACGCGGGGCCGGCCGCGCACCGGCGCGCCGGGCGAGACGTACGCCTACTCCAACACCAACTACACCCTCATCGGCATGATCATCGAGAAGGTGACCGGGCACACCCTGGCCCGCGAGCTCGACCGGCGTCTCTTCCGCCCGCTCGGCATGACCGGGACCTACCAGGCCACCAGGCCCCCGGAGGGCATCAAGGGCCCGCACGGACACGGCTACTACCCCGACTCCACCGGGGCCCCGCGCGACGTGCACCGCTTCAATGCCAGCTGGGGCAACGGCGCCGGCGGCGTCGTCTCGACCACGCAGGACCTCAGCACCTTCCGGCGGGCCCTCAACCAGGGCAGGCTGCTGCCGCCACCGCTGCAGGCGGTCCTCACCGGTGGCAGTGCGCAGCAGGGCGGGGGCCTGTGCGGAGGAAGGCTCAAAGGCCAGATGCTCGGCGGTTCGGCGCCCGGCCTCACCACACTGACCTTCGCCTCGACCGACGGCCGGCAGCAGTTCGCCATCTCCGTCACGCGGAGCACCGCCGCCGACGACGCCATAGTCCCCGCGATGATCAAAAGCGTCGAAGCCGTCCTCTGTCCGACGGCCTGAGGCCCTGCTCTGGCGCGGTCGTCCCGAGAACGCACCGCGTTCTCGGGACGAGGCGGGTTTCCCGGACGGCCGGGCACGCGATATATGGATCCGGGCGGGGCTGCTGGAGCGCTGACCCGCACACCGGACGGCCATTTGTCTCGACGTCGAACCGATTATTAGAAAATGGTTCGCCAATGGCGTGGAACTGGACTTGGCGAGAGCATGCGAAAGGGCCGCGGAGCAGGGACCACTCCGCGGCCCTGAGGCGAGTACGGGCAGCTCAGCCTGGGTTTCTTACACCCAGGACACTCCCAGCGATGGCATGGTCACGATGTCGACCCCCTCCTCCCCAGGCATCGCCGCGCGCCGATCATCCTGCCTGGCGCGGGAGCTCGACCGGCACGCGCCCTCCCCTTTACCGGTTCACCATAGAAGGTCCCGGCGAAAATGACGCCGTGGTCGGCCGATTCAGGTCAGGAATGACTTAGCGCGGCGAGGACTTCGCGGGCGACGGCGGTGGCGGTGTCGAGACAGGCGCGCTCCCGGGCGTCCGCGGGCCCCCCGCGCGGCACCTGCTCGCTGTAGCTGACCGTGAAGACCGCGTTGCGGACCCGGGCCGTGACCTGCCCGACCACGGTCGGCTGGCCCTCGTCGGTCTTGAACCAGCGGTAGGCCTCGTCCCCGATGCCGCCCCGGCGCTCCAGGGTGACGGTCCGCACGAGCGGGGCGTCGTGCGCCTGGGCCCACTGCGCGTCGTAGTAGCCCTCGGCGTCCTGGACGGGCGTCGCGGTGTCGCCCGGCGCGTACAGGTGCGCCTCCACGCGCAGCCAGCGGAACGCCGAGCCGGTCGAGGAGTACGTGCACGTGGTGAGCGTCGAGTTCGCGCTCTGCCGCCGCGTGGCCTTCGGCACGGCCCGCTCGACCGTGCCCGCCGCCCCACACCATCGTCGACGCCATCGTCCGCCCCACAGCCGACGAACTCCGCACCCCCCACGGCCGCGACTTCCTCCGCATCACCGCCCAACTCGC